>JABFSU010000077.1 GCA_013140455.1 Nitrospira sp.
CCAGATGAGTCCACCGTTCCCGTAATTGGTGCATCATGGCTGGGCCACCGTCGCGCTCATCCGAAACACCACCTGATTCGATGACGCGCCCACCCGGGTTTCGCTCACAGCCACATCTTTGAAGACCCCGCCGGCCGAATAGGTCTGTTTGATCTTCTCTACGGCTTCGAAGGAGGTCGTCTCGCCTTCAAGCAACACCAGCGGGCTGTCGATCGTCAGATCTCGTATCTTGACCGAGATACCCGCCGGCATCTGTTTCATGAAGGCCGCCATCGTGGCAAGCACATGCTGCTGGGATCCATCGACGACGGCGAGCGCCTTATCGACTGCGGCAATGCGAAAACGGGCCTGATCCAATTCCTCGCCCGGCGCAGCTCCTGGCTCAAAGAGTTGAGCATAATGCCCCTGAAGGGCACCCTTCAGTTGTTGCACTCGTTGTTCTTTCAAAGAGAGATGCGTCACACCGTCTGCGAGAGCCAATGCCCCCAGCACCACGGCGCCCACGAGAGCCAGCCGCTTATCGCGCGCCGAAGTCCGGGACTGCGGGGCGTTCGCATCCGAGACGGCTTTCAAATCGAGAGCGAGACCGGCCGGCGTCGGCTTGAAGCGCCACTTCGGCCGGATCAGTTTCGGATGGATCGCCAACCCAAAGGCGATAGAAAAGGCGCGCGGGCTGTTCAACCCGAACCCCTGCCGCGGACCGACCGGATAGAGCCCCAGTTGATGCGCGACATATCCGCCGATCTCTCTGAGTTTCGCCCCTCCGCCGGATACCCAGCAGTGGGTCAGACGTCCGCGCTCGGCCCCTTCGTAACCTTGGATGGTGACGCGCAGTTCTTTGAGCAGCGGCTCCAGCCAGGCATCGACCTGTTGGACATTCAAGCTGCGCTTGCGCCGTTCTGCGTCGGCAAAACTACAGGCATGCCGCACCGCCAACGCATGAGTCAGGTGATTGCCGCCCCATAAAATGGTCCGCAAGACGACCGGACGCCCTTCGTGCACCAGACAGATAGTGGTCTTGGACGCACCCACATCAATGATGGCCAAATCGTGTGGGACGTGGCCACCTTCCTGCTGAAGGAATTGCGTCACGGAATACAGCGCCATGGCATCGACATTGATTGCGGCGGGCTCGATATCGGCTTGGGCGAGGAAGCGCAGATGTTCGGCCACTTTGTCCCGAGGGGCCGCTGTGACCAGCACGTCCGACCCTTTGGTAATCCGCGACATCCCCTCGGCGGTGAGCCCGGGCGGAAGCACAACGCTTCCAATCGCCAGTTCATCCACCGGCATCGGGATCAGATTTTCCACTTCAAAGGGAACGACCTGCGACAATTTCTCCGTATCTTTGAACGGGAAGGAGAGCGTGCGCACAAACAGATCCTGGCAGGGGATCGCCGTCACCAGGCGATCCGTGGCATAGAGTCCGTTGTGCCAGAGAAAGCCACGCAACGATTGCACCCGCCGGGCCGGCTCAATATCTTCCGGAAGCGAAAAGGGCAGGGGCTGGTGGAAATATTCAATCGTTTCACGGCCGCTCAGCCGGCGGCGAAACCGCACGGCCTTCAGGCCGGTCTGGCCGATATCCAATCCCACACATTCGGTGGCAATACTCATGCAGTCTGAATTCCTCTTACGCTCACGTGCTACTCTACAACGCCACCCTGGCCTGTGCCAATGTTCCTATCACTTTGAACGTAAACGGCGTCCCAGGCGGCAAGGGAGGGATACCCAACCCTGGAGCCTTGGCCGCAAATCCCACACCGGGAATCACCGTCAAAGACAGCGCCAGCTGACTCTGTTGTAAGGGTTGCTGCATTGTAACCGTTCCCTGCCCGGAAAACGACCCGTCGATCCCGTCGCCCTTCAGTTCGGTCACATCACAGATCTGCTCCCGGCACGCCAGGCTGAGCGACAGGCTGCTGAAGGCCAGCGCGAGGATCCGGCCATTGCCCACCGGAATGTGATCCAGAGACAGATCCTTGGCCTCCGCTTTCCACGTGCCCTCGCCGAATGAGGCAGGTCCGGCGGTTGCGGTGCGATCGAGACGATGCGTGAACTCCCCGGTCATGGTGCCACGTGTCACATAAGGACGAATCACCTTCGAAAGATCGAGCTTCTGAACCTTGCCGACCATGGCGACAGGGCCTGTCATGGACCAGGAGGAGCCGGTCACAGTCAGTTTGACCGTGCTCTGAGTTGCGGTGGTTTCATCGATCTGCGCAGCCAAATCCAGGGTAACCCCGCCGGTCAGCAACCGCCAGACCCCCACTTGAGCCCGCACCAGGCCCAGCTGCAGGGGAGACCAGTCGGTTTTGGTCAACGTCATCTGACGCCATTCAATCGCCGCCGGAAACCCGATCGTCCAGTCGGCCGCGCGCACCTCCATGCCGGTGGCCCGCTGTAGTTCCCCAATGACTCTCGTCTGCAACGCCCCATAAGGAAACGTGAGGGCGATCGAGAGGAACAATAGCCCGCATCCAAAGGCCATCCACAGCAGCGGGGCTTTCCAAGCCGAGAGATCTTTCCCGGGCCATACCATTACGAGACTCCCACCGTGACCCATTCACGAATGGTATAGGGTTCTGCATCGGGCTCTTGGAAGGTGATTTCAAGCAACAGCGCCGTCGGCAACGGTCCGGTTGAGCTCCACTCGTCCAGCCACACCTGGCCTTGTCGGCTGTAGTAGCGAACGTTGAATCCCTTTACCTTCGTCGCCAGGTTGACCTGATCGACCGATTCATCGGTGAGCCCGTAGAGGTTGCGCCGGACGAATCTGATCAAGCGATCGCCTTCGCGCGTGTAAATCACGCGCAATATCTCGCTCTCGCGCGCGGCTTGTATGCCTAATCCATCCCCCCTTGTGACAAAGGCCAGCGTATCGGCCGACTGACCGTCTTGCGTCCCATTCAAACCAACCCAGGGGAACGTCGTTTCCTTGACGCCGATCGTGAGTTCCTCGGCCATCAGCCGTAACACGCGCCGGATGGTCTGCTCTCGAGACGCCGCCGCTCGACCGGCATCCACGACCCGCGTCGTCGTGAGCAAGGAGCCGAACACAATCGCGCCCAACGTCGCAAGGAGCGCAATTGCCAACAGCGCTTCGACCAGCGTAAATCCGCCTTCGTGTTTAAAATGCGACGCCGGCAAAGACATACGTACTCACTTCCAATGTTTCATCCTGCTGACCGCGCAGCCAGGAGATCTGGATTTTGACTTCCCGAATGAGTTCCAGCGGCGTCGGCATGATGCTGCGCTTCCAGCGATACCCGGGCGCACGATCGGTCTCCGTGATCGACGAGAGGACCCCGGGAGCCGGCGTCAGAAACTCTCCCGTCGATTCTCCGATGGGAAACGAACCAGAAAGTTCTGTTTCCAAAAGCTTTTCTTGCGCCAATAGTGTGGCCGTCGTCAGCTCCATGGAGCGGGATTGCAGTTCCAAATCGAAATTCCTCAGACCAAGCAGCACGGGGAGGGCGATCGCCAGAATCGCGACAGCCAGCAGCACCTCCAGCAAAGTAAATCCACGTTCGTCTTGGGGTTGGTGGGGCCGCATGGAGTGTGATGGCGTTAGGGCTTGAGCAGGCCGGCCTGGTTCCCGGCAGCCACCGTCGCCGTCGGAATTAATAGAGGCTTGACCCGATCAGGAATGGACGCCAGCCGCTGTGGTTCAATGCGCTCATCGCTGGTGCGGATCGCTCCGGTGGCGGACTCGACAACGATGGCCAACACATTGTTGCCGGCATCGGTCAGATGCAGCACGGCTTCATCGATCCGGCCGTTGGGGTACAACATCAGGTCGACACGACCGGCTGTCCGCTTGACTGAGCCGGAGGACGCATCGGCCAAGCGGATGTTGTCCGGAAGCGTGCGCGGCATCGCCCAGGCGGCATCCGGCAAGGGCTTCTCTTCCTTCCCTTCGATGCTCATCGCCCAGTATTGGTTTTGATCCAGGTCCAGATAGAGCTTCACCGGTTTCTGCGTGCTCATGGCGATCCCTTGCAAAGTCCGCAGCGCTCCGATGAACTTCCGTCCGGTCGACGCCAGGTCTTCGCCCAGATTCACCCGCGGGATCACGATACCCAACATCGCCACCAACAGAAACATGACGATAATCATCTCCAGCAAGGTAAAGCCACCGTCGCTGCTGGCGGACGTTTTCAACAACGTGCTAATCCTTTTCCAGATTCCAGTTCGCAATATCGGCATTCACGCCTTCGCCGCCGACCTCGCCATCTGTGCCGAGGGACAGGATTTCATAGTCCGCTTTAATCTGCCCATACTGCCCCTGCTGGATCGGAGCGGGGCTCAGATACTTGTAAGGATTTCCCCAGGGATCTTCAGGAAGCTTGTCGATATATCCGCCGATCTTCCACTTCCGAGGAATCACACCCACCGACGGCTTCTCGACCAGCGCTTTGAGCCCCTGTTCGCTTGACGGATAGACACCGTTGTCGAGCTTATACAGTTGGAGCGCCCCTTCGATATTCCGGATCTGCACTTTCGCAGCAGTCCGTTTGGCATCGTCTGTACGCCCCATGATCCGCGGGACGACCAGCGCCGCTAGGATGGCGAGGATCGCCACCACCACCATGATTTCGATGAAGGTGAAACCGCGCTCGCCATCCCGGGCGCGTGGCACGGGGCGAGAGGCAAAGAACCTTCTCACGCAGGCGCGCCCAAAACATCTCACACGAGTAGACCGTCTCATTGCTCACCCCTTTCAATCAGCACTTCGTCTTACCGCACCATTTGACCCATTTCAAAAATCGGCAGCAGGATGGCCACCACGATAAAGAAGACGATGACGCCCATGACTAAGATCATGATCGGTTCCAGAAGCGATGTAAACCGGGTGATGACCCGTTCCACTTCGCCGTCGTAAATCTGGCCGATGCGCCGCAGCATTTCTTCCATTTCACCGCTGCGTTCTCCGACGGCGATCATATGCGTCACGAGCGACGGAAACTGTCCGCTGCGCTTGAGCGGGTCCGCGATCGTTTCGCCTTCCCGGATATTCTGCCGGGCGCCTTCGACGGCTTCCTCCAAGACCCGATTGTTCATCACGCGCTTCGAGACATCCAAGGCATCCAGCAGCTGCACCCCGCTCGACAACATCGTCGCCAGCGTGCCGGTCAACCGGGAGATCGACACCATGCGCGCCACGTCGCCGATCAAGGGAATGCGGAGGATCAGTCGATCGGCAACGGTGCGCCCTGCTTCGGTCTGGATGAATCGGCGAACGAGCAGCCCGCCGCCGACCACGGTAAGCAGCAAGAGCGGCCAGTAGGTGGAGCAAAAGCGGCTGATCGTCATGAGCACCACGGTCGGGAAGGGAAGCGCCGCTTTCATGCTGGCAAAGACCGCCGTAATCTTCGGCACCACAAAGGTCATCAGAAAAAACAGGACACCCACGCCGACAATCAGCATCAAAGCGGGATAAAGAATGGCGTTCGTGACTTTGTTCCGGAGCGCCTGTTGTTTTTCAAGAAACTCGGCCAGGCGAAAGAGAATCTGATCCAGCGCGCCGCTCGCTTCACCTGCCCGCACCATGTGCACATAGATCGGGGAGAAGTCTTTACTGTAGGATTCCAGCACCGCGCTGAGCGCTTTTCCTGCGCGCACTTGCTCGCGCACATCGGCGAGCAATGCTTTTGCCTGCCGCTTTTCCGACTGGTCGATCAAAACCCCCAACGCTTCGACCAGAGGAAGCCCGGCGACCAACAGTGTCGCAAACTGACGGGTCAGCATCGCCAAATCGGGCGCCGACAGAACCTGAGATCTTCCGAGCGGAGCCGAGATGGCGACACGGTCATGTGCCAACCCGCGGCCGGTGGCTTGCCCCTGCTCAACCACGTCGGTCGGAAACACCCCGTCCTTACGGAGCTTCAGACGGGCGACCTTCACGCTCTCGGCATCGACGATGCCCGCAGCGGATCCGCCGTCGCTCTTATACCCGCGGTATTGATAGACCGGCATGGCTAGAGAGCTCCAGGACAAGAAGCGTGCAAGATGCTCAAAACGGCCCCTCGGCAATGCAGGCTGAGGTCAAGGGTGAGGGCGAGCGAAGATTCTGTTCCCTTCATGTCAGCCTTAACCTTAGCCTCGACCTCAGCCTTCACCCTCAAACCTCCACCATCTTGCTAGAGTTCGATTTCCTGCTGCGTTATCCGCATCACTTCTTCCGTCGTCGTCACGCCTTGAGCCACTTTCATCGCGCCTTCCTGCTTCAACGTGATCATGCCCTTGGCGATGCCCGCCTGCTTGATCACCGATGAGTCGGCTTTCGCTCCGATCAGGCGGCGCACTTCGTCGTCGAGCACGAGCAATTCATAGATGCCCGTTCGGCCGCGGTACCCGGTTTGCGAACAGTTCGGACAGCCGGCGCCACGGTAGAAGGTAAAGGGCCCCTTGCCATCCAGTCCAAGACGGCCAAGTTCATCAACGGTGGGTTTGTACGGCTTCTTGCAATCAGGACAGATTTGCCGCAGCAATCGCTGCGCGAGCACAGCCATGACCGAGGAAGCCACGAGAAACGGTTCGATCCCCATATCGATCAAGCGCGTTGCGG
>JABFSU010000070.1 GCA_013140455.1 Nitrospira sp.
CGGGTGCCGGAGTCCAAGTTTGCGGATCCTAAGTTTGGGGAGCCGTCGGCCATACAATCAGAGGCGCAGGGAGTTGATATTCGGTAGAGAGGTGTTACACTAAGCCAACCCGGATCGCAGGTTGCGGATCTGGAGATACAGGAGGAAGACAATGGTTACCATTTCAGCGGTTGCAGAACAGAAGATCCGAGAGCTCATGGCGGAAGAGAAGGATGTGGTCGGCCTTCGCGTCTATGTCCGCGGCGGCGGATGCCATGGCTACCAATATGGGATGGCGTTTGAGTCCAAGATGGCCGAGGACGATACCGTCATTGAAAAGGGTGACGTGAAGGTCATCATGGATTCCCAGAGCGCTCCCCTCTTGCAGGGCGCCGAAGTCGATTATGTCGACAGCGTCCAGGGTTCAGGATTCTCGATCAAGAATCCGCAAGCCAAGACGACCTGCGGTTGCGGCAGCTCCTTCAGCGCCTAAGTGGATTGACCGGAAGGAAGAGGACGCGCACTCTGCCTACAGTCTTCAGATAGTACGAAGCCAGGGTTACCCGGGAAGGGAATCCTGGCTTCGTCTTTTTCACTGGCTCCAGTGTGGATGGTATGGGACAGGGTAGTATCACCAGGCGATATCGATTCTGCGCTGCGCATCGCTTGCACACCGATCATTTGTCGGCCGAAGAAAACCGGGTGGTATTCGGCAAGTGCAACAATCCCAACGGACATGGACATAATTACGTGGTGCTCGTGACAATCGGGGGGCCCGGTGCCGCCCGGGCAGGGCAAACCATGGATCTCGATGCACTTGATCGAGTTGTCGCCGAGCGGATTGTGAGCCGGTTCGATCACCGGGATTTGAATCAGGACCCTGAATTTGCGGTGCGGACGACGACGGGAGAAAACCTGGTGTTATTGATCTGGGATTTGCTCGTCACGCAGGTTCCGGGAGGGCAACTCAAGAAGGTCGCCGTCATCGAGACGAGAGACAACTATTTCGAATACACGGGATCGGCCTCGGTTGCGGCGAGATCCTAGGGAGAGACTATGGCCAAGCGAGCAGCGAGCCAACGGCGGAAGCCGGTTGAGGATGTGGGGGGGGCGGGACGACCGGCAGATCTAGGTGTGTTGCAGGCGCTCGTCACGGAGACCTTGCTGGCGCTTGGAGAGAACCCGGGCCGTAACGGATTGCTCAAGACTCCCGAGCGCGTGGCCAAGGCGCTCGCGTTCATGACGCAGGGGTATCACCGCGACATCGACCACCTTTTGAACGGGGCGCTTTTTCCGATTGAGTACGATGAAATGGTCATCGTGAAAGACATCGATTTTTACAGTATGTGCGAACATCATCTGTTGCCTTTCTATGGCAAAGTGCATGTGGGGTACTTGCCCAATAAGAAAGTGGTCGGCCTCAGCAAGATTCCCCGGATCGTTGACACGTTTGCGCGGCGTCTCCAAGTGCAAGAACGGCTCACCGTGCAGATCGCCGAAACCCTCAAGAGCAAGCTCAATGCGCATGGCGTGGGCGTGGTCGTTGAAGCGCGCCATCTATGTATGATGATGCGGGGGGTGGAAAAACAAAATACGGTTGCCGTCAGCAGCTCCATGCTCGGCGCTTTCCGGACCCAGCAGCAAACCAGGCTGGAGTTTTTGAAGTTGATCCGGCGCGGCGGTGTCGGTGTCTCGGATTAAGCCAGTTCGCCGGCAAACGCTGCAACGATCTTCGTAAACTCTTCGGGTTGTTCCAGGTTGGCCAGGTGGGCAGCGTTAGGAATTATTGCTAGCCTCGCATGAGAGATCTGATCTGCCATCAGTTTCGCGTCAGCAGGCGGAGTGGCTTGATCCAGTTCGCCGACGATGATCTGGGTGGGGCAGGCGATCTGTTTCAAGAGCGACACTGAGTCTGGTCGATCGGCCATCGCCATTAAATCTCCCGCAATCCCACTGATCTGGTTCCCTTCGATCATCTTTCGGACTCGCAGAACAATCTCCGGCCTGGTCTGAATCGTCGCGGGACTCAAGAGCTTCGGGATCATGATATTGGCAATGGCGGTAGGTCCCTGCTTGTAGGCGGTTTGGGCCATCTGGAATCGCCCGACTTTTCCTTCGGGCTGGTCGGCTTGCGCTCGCGTATCGGCCAGCACCATTCCCTTCACCCGGCCCGCATACTTTCGGTAGAACGCCAAGAGGATATAGCCGCCCATCGACAGCCCCACGAACAGGGCTTGTGCGATGGAAAGATGGTCCAGCAACGCACGAACATCTTCTGCGGTCTGATCGAGGCTGTAGTGCCACAGCGGGGCATCGGATTCACCGTGTCCCCGCAGATCGATGGTGATGATGCGATGGTGTGATGAGAGGGCCGCTTCTTGCTCGGCCCACATGGTGCGGTTCAACGGAAAGGCATGCAGGAAGACGATAGGGAGGCCGGCTCCTGTATCACTGTAAGCTAGAGTGATGCCGTTGGCTGTTGTGTGCACAAACTCCTCCGAGGTTGTGTTGTTCGTAGCATCGGTGACTTCTCTGGTCAAGAGCGTTTGCGCTCAGGTGAATCGGTGTATACAATCCGCTCATTCCGAGGAGCGATCGATGTCAACTCCGCGCGATCCAGGGTCTGATTTGTTTGCCCCTCCCCAGACGGGGAGGAAGGCTGAGGCACCGCTCGCGGAGCGGATGCGTCCGCGGGGGTTTGCCGATTTTGTGGGGCAGGATGAGATTGTCGGCCAGGATCGGCCTCTGCGCAAGGCCATCGAGTCGGATCGCCTGTCCTCCGTTATATTTTGGGGCCCGCCGGGATCGGGGAAGACGACGCTGGCTCACCTCATTGCCCGGCACACGAAAGCCCATTTCGTGGCCTTTTCGGCAGTGACGGGCGGGATTCCTGAGTTGCGCGAGATCATCAAGGCCGCCGAGCATCGGCTCGCCTTGCAGCAGCTGAAGACGGTGCTCTTTGTTGATGAGATTCATCGATTTAACAAAGCCCAGCAGGACGCCTTTCTCCCCCACGTCGAACGGGGCACGGTGATCCTCGTCGGGGCCACGACCGAAAATCCCTCGTTCGAAGTGATCAGTCCGCTGTTGTCGCGCTCAATCCTGGTTGTGCTCAAGTCGCTCTCTGATGAAGCCATGGGGCAGATCCTGGACCGAGCGCTTACTGATTCGGACATTGGCCTGGGGCAATTGAAGGCGCGTCTGTCGCCGGAGGCGCGGCAACGCCTGATCGCGTTCGGCAACGGGGATGCGCGTGCGTTGTTGACGGCTGCCGAGTTTGTTGTCACGCAGGCTCCGGTCGGAGCCGATGGTACTCGGCCAATCGATGAACTGCTGCTCGCGGCCTCGCTGAATAAACAGGCGCTCCGTTACGACAAGGCGGGAGAGGAACATTACAACGTCATTTCCGCCTATATCAAAAGTCTTCGCGATTCCGATCCGAACGGGGCGCTCTATTGGCTTGCGCGGATGCTGGAAGCGGGGGAAGATCCGAAATTCATTGCACGCCGCATGGTCATTTTTGCTTCAGAGGACGTCGGCAACGCCGATCCCATAGGGCTCTTAGTGGCCAATGCTGTGGCTCAGGCCGTGCAATTTGTCGGGCTTCCAGAGGCCCAGATCAATCTCGCGCATGGGACGACCTACCTGGCGGCTTCACCTAAAGACAATGCGTCCTATATCGGCCTGTTGGAGGCTAAGGAAGATGCTCAAGCCCATGGAAATCTTGGAGTCCCGCTGCATTTGCGGAATGCCGCAACCTCCCTCATGAAGGGAATTGGATATGGGAAAGGGTATCGGTATGTTCACGATGATCCCCAGGCCAAGGTCGATCAGGCGCATCTCCCGGACGTTTTGAAAGAACGGCAGTACTATCGGCCGAAGCCTCGCCCATAAGGCTTTTTAGGTGGTTTACAAAGTTTTCTAATCGGTTATACTTAGACCCATGAAGCGCGGAGAGTCGAAGCAATCAGTTGCCGCCGCGGTCGCCAGCGAGCGACGGAAGTTCGTCCGTGCGACATTGGTGGGTTCTGCTCTCATTGCGCCAAAGAGCGGTGGCCGTGCCAGTACGGCTGTGCTCGATAATGTGAATAAGATCGGTGCCGGCCTGCACACCAAGGATCGTTTCCCCATCAATGAGCGAGTGACCGTGTCTCTCGCATTTTTAGATTCAGACGGCGCAGATCAGCAGGAAAAGCTGGAGGGAACGGTCGCCTGGGTGAAGGATTGGGAAAAAGGATTTTTGACGGGAGTGGTGTGGGACGATCTGGTGACCAAAGATAAGAACCGCTGGCTTTTCTACTACCTCGAAGAAACGATCAGATCTTCCGTATAGCTGAAGAGTCTGGCCTAGCCTTCCATCGTTCAACTCTCTGCATGGTGTATCTGGCTTCCGCTAGGCGAAGGCTGTTAGTTTCTGTTTGACGTCTTCTAGTTCAGCTGAGAGCGTTTCCCACCGGGCGGTGAGCCGCACAAGGTCCTTCTTCCACCCGTCATACTCGATCTGCAGATCGCTCCATGCGGTGGACTTTTCTTTGTAAAGGGAAGGATCGGCCAGCTCAAGGTCTCGTGCTTTAATCTTCGATTCACATTCGGCGATCTCGGCTTCAGCTCGCGCAACCTGCTTTTCCAGTCGGGCCTGGGTCTTGTTCAAATCTCGACGATCGCCGGCTGAGGACTTGGCTGGAGCTTGTGATGCCATGGCTCTGGTTGGTCCGGCGTTTTTCCCGCGATCCGCCCCCTTCAAGTCGTCGCTCGACTCCTTGATGGATTCGATTTCTTGCGCTTTTTTCCACAAGTAATATTCGTAGTCGCCGGAAAAACTGCGAGCCTTGCCTTCTTCGATTTCAATGACGCGTGTGCAGACCCTGGTCAAAAAGGTCGGGTCGTGGGAAATAAAGATGATCGTGCCGGGGAAGTCCGAGAGGGCATCGGTGAGCATGTCGACCGAGGCCGGGTCCAGGTGGTTGGTCGGCTCGTCGAGCAATAACGTATTGGCCGGTTCGACCAGCATGCGTGCGAGCGCGACGCGATTGCGTTCCCCTCCGCTCAGCGCCTTGATCGGTTTCTTTTGATCGTCCCCGGTGAAGAGAAAGGCGCCGGCAATTCCACGGAGGAAGTTCATCTCCGCTTGATGGGACACTTCTGAGAGGGATTGGAGGATCGAATGTTCTGGATTCAAGGTTTCGGCCTGGTGTTGCGCAAAGTAATGCAGCGTGACGCCATGGCCGACCGATCTCTTGCCTTTATCCGGTTCCAGTGCGCCGGCCAGCATCTTGAGCAGCGTGCTTTTTCCGGCTCCGTTTTCTCCCACCAATGCGACGCGTTGCCCACGTTCGATCGAACAATCGACTCGCTCATAGACCACTTTTTCGCCATAGCGCTTGGCCGCGCCCTCGAGCTCTAGGACTTGCCGCCCGCTCGCCGCGGGGAGGGGGAATTTAAACTTGACTCGTTTGGGATCGCGCTTCACTTCAATCATCTTGACCTTCTCAAGCTGCTTGATGCGCGATTGAACCTGGCTGGCTTTGTTCGCCTGGTAGCGGAAACGATCCACGAAGGTTTGAACCCGTGCGACTTCTTTCGCCTGGCGCCCCGCGGCAGCCTCACGCTGGGCATCCCGCTCCGCGCGGAGCCGTTGGAACGCCGTATAGTTGCCGCGATATTCTTCGATCTTGTGGTGTCGAAGATCCCAGATATGGGTGACAACGCGATCGAGGAACGCCGTGTCGTGGCTGATGAGCAGCAGCGTCATTTCCGATTCCAGAAGAAATTGCTCGAACCAGCGTTGTGTCGGCTTGTCGAGGTGGTTGGTCGGCTCGTCGAGCATGAGGACGTCAGGGTTGGTCAGCAGTAGATGGGCTAATGCCACCCGCATCCGATAACCACCGGACAGTTTTTCGACCTGACGGGTGAAATCGATTTCTGAAAATCCCAATCCCATGAGGATCCGTTCAGCTTCATGCTCGGGGTAGAGGTCGCGATGGGTGGCATCCAGCACATTTTTGCCGATGATCGTTTCGAGTTCCTGCGGCAGGTACCCGATGCGGAGCCGCGGACGTTTGCGGATGGTGCCTTTGTCCGGAGACTCCTCCCCGAGGATCATTCGGAAGAGCGTAGTCTTGCCGGCACCGTTCGGTCCGACGAGTCCTACCCGTGAATTCGGACGCAGATGGGCCGATGCGCCCTCAAGCAGAATTCTCGTGGAGTATTGTTTATGGACTGATTCGATTTGTAGCATGGCAATTGTTCAATCAGATAGAGAGATGAATGAGAAGTAGTGACCCGCGCGCAACTGCATTCAACGATCTAGAGGGCGCGGTTCAACCGAGGGTTGGTTTGGTGGAGCTGGCCGGGATTGAACCGGCGACCTCGTGAATGCCATTCACGCGCGCTCCCAACTGCGCTACAGCCCCACACCGT
>JABFSU010000080.1 GCA_013140455.1 Nitrospira sp.
CAGGACATCCCGCGCGGCAGCATGCGCCTTCTGCGGGCCCACCCCGGTCTGAATCACCCAGCATTCACCCCAGCCCGCCGACGCACAATACCGCGGCCGCCCCTGCACCCTGTCCATGCGACCGCCGGAAACGGCTGCTCGCACGGCAGCAAACTCCCAGACCGTGGCGGCGAATATCACAATGCGGATAGGGACCAGAGAAGCGACCGGAGGGGAAGACGGCACCGTCGTCACAACGTGCGCATCCGTCAATGATCGAACCGATAGCATCCGGAAGATTCAACCTGCTCCCGAAGCTCTTCGGCTCGCATGCGTCCCCGTGATCGGAGATTGCGATACATCGCGAGCGCCCACAGAGGGAAATACTGACAGTACCAGTGATAGCGCAGATAGAACACCCGCGGGAATCCCGTGCCGGTGTGCATGACCTCTTCCCAGGAGCCATCCTTGAGTTGATGCCTCAGGAGAAACTGCACACCGCGGGCGATGCTCAACGATTCCGTCACACCGGCAGACATCAACGCCATCAAGGCCCAGGCTGTTTGCGACGGTGTGCTCTGGCCTTTGCCGCTGTGCGCTTCCTCCGCATAGGAAAGGCAGGCCTCACCCCATCCACCATCGGGATTCTGCTTGGACTCAAGCCATGACACGGCCCGGCGAATATACGGAGACGAGACGTCTTCTCCGATCGCGCGAAGGCCGGCCAGCACCGACCAGGTGCCGTAAATGTAATTCACGCCCCAGCGGCCATACCAGCTCCCGTCCGCCTCCTGTTGCTTTTTGAGAAACGCCAGCGCCGGCTGTACCGCCGGGTGGAAACGGTCATAGCCTAAGGCGCCCAGCATTTCCAAACAGCGCCCGGCGAGATCCGCCGTGCTCGGATCGAGTAACGCCTTATGGTCTGCGAACGGAATGTAGTTAAAAACCACCCGATTATTATCCTTGTCGTACGCGCCCCACCCGCCGTCGGAACTCTGCATGGCCAGCACCCATTGCATCCCGCGGCGAATGGATTCCCGCAGATCGGCCGGTTCCGGCATCTTGAGCTTCGCGAGCGCCATCAACACGACGGCCGAGTCGTCCACATCGGGATACAGCTCATTTTCAAATTGGAAATACCACCCGCCCGGCTCGGCCTGCGGAGAAGAAATCGTCCAATCGCCGACCATTTTTGTCTGGCGGGACATGAGATAGGCCCCCGCCTTCACCAGCGCCGGATGGTCTTGCGGCATGCCCGCTTCGATCAACGCGTTCATCAGCAAGGCCGTATCCCAAATCGGAGAATGGCAGGGTTGCAGATGCAAGGTCGGCACACGCTGGCCGTCCACCGTCGCGGTTTCGTGCACTTCCAGATCTTCAATTTCCCGAAGGGCTTTCTGCACCAGCGGATCGTCCATCTCATAGCCCAGGCACCGGAGCGCCAGCACAGAGTTGGCCATGGCCGGATAAATTGCGCCCAGTCCGCCGTTCCCTTTGAGGTGATCCAGCATCCACGTGGCCGCCTTGTGCATCGCCTTCTCACGCAACCACAATAAGGGCATCCGGTCATAGAGCTTGAGCACCGCATCGAGCATGACAAAGAAGTTATGCGGCGTGAACCAGGCTTGATCTTTGTTGAAGGGGGGATATTTCCAATACGGCACCTGCCCGCGTGGAACGAGGTACAACTCCTCGATGCCCTGCTCGCGTGGGATTCGGCACACCGGTTGATGCGCAAACACGATCAGCAACGGAATGAGCACGGCGCGTGACCAATAGGAAATCGCGTAGATGCTGAAATAAAACCGCTTCGGCAGCAGCATGATCTCGACCGGCATGTGGGGCACGCCTTCCCAGTCATACTGATCGAACAACGCCAAGGCGATTTTTGTGAAGACGTTCGCCTGCACGACTCCGCCCATGGCCATGATGCGCTCACGCGCGCGCAGCAGGCAGGGGTCGGACGCAGGGATTCCACTGAGCTTCAGCGCGAAGTAGGCCTTCACTGACGCGCTGATTTCTGCGGGTCCACCGTAATAGATCGGCCAGCCGCCATCGGGCAACTGCATGGTCCTTAAATACCGGACAGCGCGTTCTTCCTTGACCGGATCGACGCAATCGAGAAACCGCCGCAACATCAGATATTCCGACGTCAGCGTGGTATCGGCCTCGAGTTCAGCCACCCAGAACCCCTCGGCGGGATCCTGCTTCGATAAAAACCAACTTTGACTGCGGCGGATCGCATCGTCGATGGCGTCAGGCTGACTCACGGTATGGGCCGACGGCCGGCGTGACGAATCCGTTGCCGCCAAGGGGGGGACTTTATCTGAGACGAGTCTGAGCGGAGGAGTTTGCGTATACTCAACGGCCGGATTGTATTTCCCGGGAATCGTCGCGAGCAAACTGCTGGAGAGCCGGTCAAACAGTGTGCGAAAAAGTTTCATGGATTCCTAGTGAACATAGGCAGATGGGGGAAAATCTGGATGGCGTGCCGCCGGGCATCAAGACACCGACCCACCACCGCGCGAGAGCCGCCCATCGGTGGGGGATATAACAGACACCCCTACGTGAGTCAAGCAACGAGAATGGAAAGTCCTCTGCGATATCCGAGCCTTGCAGCTCACCTCAGGCCGGCTGGAGATCACCCAACCGCACCGACACCAGCTTGGACACACCCGGCTGTTCCATCGTCACGCCGAACAACGAGTCGGCAATCGCCATGGTGCGTTTATTATGGGTAATGACGAGGAACTGCGCGTTCTTCGACATCTCCCTGAGCACGCTGGTGAAGCGCCCGATATTTTCCTCATCGAGCGGGGCGTCGATTTCGTCGAGTAGACAAAACGGCGTCGGCCGGATCAAGAAACTGGCAAACAGGAGCGCCATCGCCGTTAATGTTTTTTCACCGCCGGACAGCATTGTGATGCTCTTCAACCGCTTCCCTGGAGGCTGCGCCACGATATCCACGCCCGGCTCTTGATTCCCTGATCCTTCTCCGTTTTCGCCGACCGGCTCATCGACCAGCAACAACTCCGCGCGCCCGCCAGGGAAAAACTGGCCGAAGACTTCAGTGAACTTCTGCTGGAGTTCAGCGAAGGTGGTGACAAACATATCCTTCGTCGTCCTATTGATCCGCTGAATGATTTCCTTGAGAGAGTTGATCGACGCGGCAAGATCCTGCTCTTGTGTTGTCAGGAAGGTATACCGCTGATCCAGCTCCTGATGCTCGCTGATTGCCGCCAGATTGATGGGCCCCATGCGATCGAGCCGATCGCGCAGCTTTTGCAGTTGTTCCTTCAGTTCCGCGTGAGGCGCCTGGGCCAATGGGTTAGGAGCTGCATCCGCAACGCCCTCGCCCCCGGCATCAGAGACAGACTCAGAACCGGACGCCGCGCCGCCGGCGAGCGCCATCGGATCCAGCTGATACGTTCCCGACAAGGTGCTCTCAACCGCGCTCAACTGGGTCCGCAGCTCAGCCCGACGGACTTCCACCGCCATACGCGCGTCCCGCACCGCCGACATGTCGCGGCGCACCACATCCAAACTGGCCTCTAACGACTGTCCGACCGCCATCTCCTGAGCCTGCTGTTCTTGCGCGGCAATCAACTGAGCTTTGATCTTCGCCGCGGCCTCGCCGAATTCCTGGCACAGCATTTCCTGGCGGCTGCGTTCTTCCTGGCTCTGTTGAATGTCACGGCCCAGTCCCTCAAGGTGGCTCTGCAAAGCCTGCCGACGTTGTTCGCTTTCGACTTGCTGCTGCCTGATACGAAGACGATTCGCCTGCTCATGCCCTTGCTTGGCACGCAGACCTTCTGACAGCAATCGCGCTTCCGTCACCCGCTCTTGAAACACCCGGCCTTCTTGATCGATGGCCGTCAGCCGCTCCCGCACGCGCCCCAAACTGGCCTCTTGTCCGGCCTTCTCGCTGAGCCACTGCTCCAACTGCGCTTGCGCCGAACGCGCCTCCTGCTCGAACCGCTGCCGGTCCACGATCCCTTTTTGTATCTCGGCGGCAATCCCGGCCAGACGCACATCGAGATCCGCCATAAATTGCCGGAGGTTTTCTTCGTCTTTCCGCAAGGACAAATCCTGCATTTCCGTATCGCGCAACGACTCGGCCAGCTGCCGAATCTGCAGACTCAAACTCTGACCGAGACCCTGCAATTCAAGGCGCCGCTGCTTGTCGGACTCGACCGCTGCGGTGAGCTCGCTCCGCTTGGTCTCCAGACTGACCACCTCGCGCCGCCGCTCCAGCAGCCCTTGCCCCGCATGGGCATGGCCGCCGCTGATGACGCCGGACGCATCCATCACTTCGCCCCCCAAGGTGACCAAAATCGGTCCCTCAGCTCCGGCCCAAAGCTGTCGTTCCCACAATCGCACCGCGTGATCCAACGACTCCACAATCACCACGCGATCGAACAGACAGTCTTTCGCCGCAGTACGGGCCTCGTCCGCTTGAATCAAATCGACCGCTCTGCCCACCACACCGGCCTGATCGGCGAGTACCTGCCACCAGGCGTGAGAGCCTGACCCGGCGCGCTCCCAACGCGGTTGCTGCGGGATAAACGTCCCGCGCCCCAGTTCTTTCTCCCGAAGAAAACTAATCGCGCGTTGCGCCACAGACGGTTCATCGACGAACCACCCATGCACACGCTCCCCTAGTACCGCTTCCACCGCCCGGTCCATGCCGGGAGGAATCACGAGCCATTCGGCGATCGCATCGCGAACGCCCTCGCAGGATTTGAGCGCCGTGCCTTCATCCTGGCCTTCCCGCCCGTATCCCATTTCTTCCCGCACCACGCCCTGCAGCGCCTGTAACCGTGAATCGACGGCTGCCAATTCTTCCGACCGCTGGAGAATGACACGATCAAGCTCCTGCTGCTCTGCCGTCACATTGGCCGCCTCAGTTTGGACGCTCTCTTGCTGCGCGCGAATCGTGGCGACCATGCGCCCGGCCTCGCCATATTCCTGTCGCAGGGCTTCATGCCGAGTCAACGCCGTCGATCGATGACCTTCCAGCTCCTCTTGTTCCGCAACCAGCTTGGTGCCCCGATCGGACACTTCGCTCATTCTGGCAATCAACTGCGTCACGCTCTGCTCGGTATTCGCCACCAGAACAGCCAGCTGCATAATATCGAGACGCCCGCGCTCTTCCTCCGCAACGGCAGAAGCTCGTTGACCCAGGAGGCTCTCCATTTCACGATCCAGCTCCACAAACGCCTGTTCGCGCGAGAGCAACTCCTCTTCCAGCGAAACCAGCGATGCTTCGATGGTTTCCAGCGAGTGCGCCAATTCTTCCTGGGCGTTCGCCAGCCCTTCCAACTCATGGGATTCTTGCTGTTGTTGCTGTTCGAATAATTGACTCCGGTTCCGCTCGACCTCGGCCGCTGTCAGCGCCTGAGCCTGCTGGTGCTCGATCCGGCCCAATTCCTCGCGGATCTTGCCGGTCGACTCGCCGATTTCAATCGCCCGCAAACGGGACTGCTCCAAATCCGTCGCGAACCGCGCCTGCCCGGCGGATTTTTCGGACTCTTGCTGATCGAGATTCAGCACCTCCGCTTCGACGTCCTTCAAACCCGCCCGTAGCGCAACGAACTCCCTGGTCAATAGTTCGATCTCAACGGCCCGCGCTTCCTGCTGCAACGTCTGATAGGTCCGCGCCTGCCGCGCCTGCCGCTCCAGCGAGTTCAGCTGCTTTTTCACTTCTGCGATGATGTCGCGCACGCGCAAGATATTTTGCTGGGTGGCGTCAAGTTTTCGGAGGGCTTCGGCTTTTTGCTTTTTGTACCGGACAATCCCGGCCGTCTCTTCAATCAACTCACGCCTGTCTTGGGGAGAGGCGTTCAGGATCTGATCGATCTGCCCCTGCGCAATGACCGTATGGCCCTTGCTGCCGGCACGCGTATCCATGAGGAGCGTCCGGATATCTTTGAGCCTGCAGGCCGTCTTGTTGATGAGATATTCACTGTCCCCGTTCCGATAGAGCCGCCGCGTGATCATGAGTTCCTGGAACTCGGTCAATGCGCTCGGCAACCCCGATCCCCCCTCCTGCGGCAGGGCCGTATGATCGAGCCCGCCGATGATGAGCGAGACTTCCGCCATACCGAGGGGCTTGCGCAATTCAGTGCCGTTAAAAATAACGTCTTCCATTTTCTCGCTGCGCAACGTCTTGGTACTCTGCTCACCCAACACCCATAGAATGGCGTCCACCACGTTGCTCTTGCCGCTGCCGTTGGGACCGACGATGGCCGTGACCCCTTGCGGGAACTCAATCCTCGATTCGGCAAATGACTTGAACCCCAGCATATCGAGCGATTTCAAATACATCGATTCACCCTTGGTTGAACAGCCGGATTGGCGAGCAGAAAAATAGCTCGGCCCTTGTAGCACAGGGCTATGAGGAAATCAAAATAAAATACCGCAGGTAGTAGGGGGCTGAAATGCCCCCTACTAGATATATGGATTTCCAGAATGAGATGATTATCTGGCGGCGCCCGCAGCAGGCTTGCTGGCCGATTCGATCTGAACAAGTTCTTTGGGCAGGAGAAATTCGACGTCCTCTTCAATCACGGTCAGTTCTTCCACCTCTGAGGGGCCGGAACTCTTGAGGAACGCCACGACTTCCGTCACAAGGACTTCCGGAGCTGATGCACCGGCAGCGATCCCAACCGCCCTGGCTGATTTCAACCAATCAGCGTGAATGTCACTGGCGGAATCGATCAGATAGGAGGGAATCCCGCATTGTTCCCCCAGCTCACGCAGGCGGTTGGAGTTCGAACTATTCGGCGATCCAATGACCAGGATCACATCTACCAAGCGGGATAATTCTTTCACCGCATTTTGCCGGTTTTGCGTCGCGTAACAGATATCTTCCTGGTGCGGGCCCTTGATGTTCGGGAACCGCTTATTGAGCGCACCGACGATGTCCCGGCATTCATCCACGCTGAGAGTCGTCTGCGTCACATAGGACAGATTCAGCGTATTATCCACATGGAGTTTCTCCACATCTTCGACCGAGGAGACCAAGTGGAACTTATCGGGGATCTGCCCCAGCGTCCCGATGACCTCGGGATGCCCGGCATGGCCGATCAGAATCAGCTCATAGCCTTGGGTATATTCCCGATTCACTTCATTATGGACCTTGATGACCAGCGGACAGGTGGCGTCGATCACGTGCAGCCGGCGCTGATTCGCCTCGGCCCACACCGACTTGGCCACGCCATGCGCGCTGAAAATCACCACCGATCCTTCCGGCACTTCACTCAGTTCTTCCACGAACACGGCGCCCTTTTGGCGGAGCGAGTTCACCACGTGACGGCTGTGGACGATTTCATGGCGGACATAAATGGGGGCGCCGTACTTCTTGAGCGACAGATCCACGATATCGATCGCTCGATCGACCCCGGCGCAAAATCCCCGCGGATTGGCAAGGTATATCTTCATGACAATTCAGGCTCCTTCGATGGTTGACGAGACCAGACCGACCCCGGCCGGCTCACCGCACGCGTTTCACCTTACGTCAGATCGTCCAATGTCGTCAACAGATTCGCGCCGCCGACCGGCCCCTTCAGAGCTACTCCGGTCGCTTGACAGAGCCTCCCCTGCCCCGTAGGCTGAGGCCGCGATCATGAGCAGCCCATCCGCCAAGAAAATCCTCATCGTCGAGGACGAGAAGGACATTCTCCAACTCGTCAAGCTCTACCTGGAGAAGGAAGGCTACCGGACCGTCACGGCCTCGACCGGATCGGAAGGGCTGGCCCAGGTTCGCACGGAAAAACCCGACCTCATCGTGCTCGACCTGATGCTCCCTGAAATCGACGGGCTCGAAATCTGCAAACGCCTTCGCTCGGCCCCCGATACTGCGATGCTGCCGATCATCATGCTCACGGCGAAAGCCGAAGAATCGGATACGATCATCGGCCTGGAATTGGGCGCCGACGACTACGTGACCAAACCGTTCAGCCCGAAAACGCTGGTCGCGCGGGTGAAAGCGCTGTTCCGCCGGTTGGAGCGCAAGCCGGAGGATGGCCCGACCCGTTTCATCTACGGCCCATTGATCCTGGATCTCACCCGCCATGAAGTCACGGTGAAGGGGAAAGAAGTCCCGCTCACGGCGAAAGAATTCGGCCTCCTTGAACATCTGCTCCGCCATCCGGGCCGAGTCCTGACGCGGGACGTCCTGCTCAATGCCGTCTGGGGCTACGAGTATTACGGCACCACCCGGACCGTCGATGTGCACATCCGGCGACTTAAACAAAAGCTGCCGCTGCTGGATGACGCCATTCTGTCGGTGAAGTCTCTCGGCTATAAGCTCAAAGAAGCGGACGGAGCGGGATGAGACTCTCCATCCGCTGGAAAGTGGCCCTCGGCAGTCTCCTCGCTGTCACCTGCGGGCTTACAGTAGCGGGACTGCTGGCCGTGCAATCCCTCCAGCAACAAGAAATGGCTCAGCTCAATGACATGCTGAACGCCAGAAGCAACCTGGCGGAATACAGCCTCCGGTCGGCATTCGCCGCACCCCCGTCCCCGGAACTTCGGACAGGTCTGAGAGATGTAGTCCGCCAGCTGGGAACCAGGGCGCTGGCTCGGGTGACGCTGGTCACCGCCGACGGCACCGTCATTGCCGACAGCGCCGTAGACGATGCGGGACTCTCCGCCGTTGAGAACCACCTCTCACGACCGGAAATCCAGCAGGCGCTCGCGACCGGAGAGGGCCGGGACATTCGCGCCAGCCACACGACCGGCGAACGAACCATGTATCGCGCGCTCCGGACGGAGCTGCGCCATGAAGGGGGACCGGTGATTCTGCGCCTCGGTCTTCCGATGACGATGCTGGAACGGGAGACGGCTACACTCCAACGCCATCTGGCCATCGCCCTTGGGACCGCCTTTCTGATGGCCCTTCTGCTCAGCCTCTGGATGGCCCGCAGCATTACGAAGCCGCTCTCGGACATCGCCGGCGTGGCTCGCCGGCTTTCGGCGGGCGATGCGACGATTCGCATCCAGACTCACTCCCAAGACGAGGTCGGCCTGCTGGGCGAAACCCTGAATCACATGACCGACCAGCTCCGCACCAAGATCGACGAACTCTCGGAAGACCGCGCCCAGCTGCTCGCCATGTTGACCTCCATGGTCGAAGGCGTCATGGTCCTGGACTGTCGAGGGCGCATTCTCCAGATCAATCCGGCTCTCGAGCGAATGTTCGATGTCCGCCGCACTGATATTCGCGGTCACATCAGTACGGAGGTGCTGGCCCATCCGGAATTAAACAGCCTCATCACGACCATCCTCGCGAATCGGGCAGGCCAGGAGGCCGAGATTACCCTCACGCCAGGGGGGCGCTGTCTCCACATCGAGACCTCGGTGGCCGGATGCGAGCGTGAAAACGAAGCCTGCGCCGTGCTGGTCTTCCACGACATCACCGAGCTGCGCCGCCTTGAAAAAATCAGAAAAGACTTCGTGGCCAATGTGTCGCATGAGCTGCGCACCCCCCTGACATCGATTAAAGGCTACGTCGAGGCGCTCTTGGATGGAGGGAAAGACGATCCGGACACCGCCGTCAATTTTCTCACCATCATTCTGAAACAGAGCGACCGGCTCAACCTGATCCTGGAAGATCTGCTGGAGTTGTCCAAAATCGAGTCGGGAAGAGTCTCATTCAAAGAAGATCCGCTGGATCTCCGCAGCTTGATCGAACGGACGCTCTCGATGATCAAACCCCTGGCCGATAAAAAAGGGCACCGGCTCGTCTCCCGCGTCGACGACCGACTCCCGCCGATCGCCGGTGACGAAGGCCGGCTGGCGCAGGTCCTGACCAACCTCCTCGACAACGCCGTGAAGTACACGCCCGAGCAAGGCACGATTACCGTCACGGCCAGAAGCGTGCCCGACCAGGCCATAGAACTCACCGTGAGCGATACAGGCCTCGGGATACCTGAACAGGATCGTCCGCGTGTCTTCGAGCGCTTCTATCGGGTCGACAAAGCCCGCTCCCGCGAACTGGGAGGAACCGGACTCGGCCTCGCCATCGTGAAACATATTGTGGAAGGACATGGCGGACAGGTGTGGGTTGAGGCTCAGGCCCCGCAGGGAAGCCGCTTTGTCGTCCGTCTGCCGATCAACCGCCAAACGAGAGGCTCTGCTCACACAAAGGACGACAAAATCATATAGACGAGGGCGCCCAGGGCTCCTGCTCCCGGCATGGTAAAGATCCAGGCGGAGAGAATCTTGGTCGTCACGCCCCACCGTACCGCAGAAAGACGCTTGGTCGCTCCGACCCCGAGAATCGACGACGTGATCGTGTGGGTCGTGCTCACCGGCAGACCAAAATGTGCCGTGAACAAGAGGACGCTCGCCGCGCCGGTTTCGGCGGCGAAACCATGCACCGGTTCCAGCTTGACGATCCGCATTCCGAGCGTGCGCATGATCCGCCGGCCCCCAACCATCGTGCCCGCGCCCATCGCCAACGCACAGGACACCACGACCCATGTCGGCACGTCGGACGAGGTCAGCTGGCCGGAGGCCACCAGTGCCAGCGTGATAATCCCCATCGCCTTTTGCGCGTCATTGGACCCATGGCTGAAGGCCATAAAACTCGCCGACAGCAATTGCAGCCGACTGAACACTTTCTGCGCCACGCCCCGCGGCACCTTGAAGAACGACCAGCTGACCGCCACCATAATTAGCAGTCCCATCAAAAATCCGAACAGGGGAGAGAGGATCATCGCCTCGAGAATCGCCCGCAGCCCTTTGAACTGCACCACCGACCAGCCCCCGTGGGCCACGGCCGATCCGACTAAGGCGCCGATCAAGGCATGCGACGAACTCGTCGGCAAGCCCAGAATCAGCGTGACGAGATTCCACAGAATTGCACCGGCCAGTGCGGCCCCCACCACCACACTGGTAATGGCCTCGGGAAAAACGATTCCGCCGCCGATCATCTTCGCCACGGCGGTGGAGAAAAACGCGCCGGCCACATTCAGCACACCGGCCCACATCACGGCAGCCAGGGGACTCATCACACGCGTCGACACGACGGTTGCCACGGCATTGGCACAATCATGCCAGCCGTTCGAAAAATCGAACAGCAGCGCCAGCACAACGGTCACTAAGAGCATTCCGGTTAAATCAGGCATGATCATCCAGGAGAAAATAGGGAGCGTACGCGTCAGTTATGCTTCAAGACGATCCGCTCGAGAATGTTGGCGACGTCTTCACACCGATCGGTCCCCGCCTCGAACGTTTCGTAAATCTCTTTCCACTTAATGACGGAGATCGGATCGGTTTCTTTCTCAAACAGGCCGGAAATGGCATCGCGCGACACGCGGTCGGCTTCATTCTCCAGGCTGTTCACTTTTACGCTGCATTCGTTGATCTGCGCATGCGACATCCCCACACGATCGACGGCTTCGCCGACCGCGACAGAGGCTTGATAGAGAATATCGGCCAGGCGAATCGCCGACTCGGTCGGCTTGGTAATTTTATAAATGACAAACCGGTCGGCCACCGCTTCCACGGCATCGAGAATATCGTCCAGCGCGCTGGCCAGATCGTGAATATCTTCGCGGTCGATAGGCGTAATGAAGGTCTGGTTGAGCTTGGTCGCGATGTCGTGCGTGATGCCGTCGCCGATATGCTCAACATCTTTAATGTGCTTCGCCTGCGCCGCAGGATCGCCGAACTGGTCCATCATGTTTTTCAGCAGGCGGCTGCCCTCGATCATATTGTGGGCGGCCTTCTTGAACATGTCGAAAAAGGCGTCTTCTTTGGGTATGAGACTAAACATCGCAGTCCGCGCTCCTGAATGGTGAATTGTCGCCCGCTGGTGTGACCGCGAGCAATGTGGCGCACGCATGACCTTCCGGTACAGTTTCCGCGGCTACCACCGCAGTAAACCTGTCGCCCAGGTCAAACCTCCCCCGAAGCTTCCTAACAGCACCATATCATCGGTTCGAATCTTTCCCGCCCGGACCGCCGCATCGAGCGCAATCGGCACAGACGCCGACGAGGTATTCCCGTATCGATCAATCACGGATGTCAGCCGATCAGCCGGAATGCCAAGCCGGGCCGCCACATTCGAGAGAATCCGGCCGTTGGCCTGATGGAGCACGACCTGACTGAGTTCATCGATCTGCAGACCGAATTCTTTCAAAATATCCTGCACTGCCTGCTCGACCCGCCTGACTGCAATGCGAAATAACGACGCGCCCTGCATCCGCAACACATGATCATGATGCGCCACAGTCTCCGCCGACGCCGGCATCCGTGATCCACCGGCGGGCACACGGATCAGATCATGTTTCGATCCATCAGAATGGAGTCGAATCCCGAGTACCCCACGCGGCTTCGAACCCCGGGCATCCTCACCCCGCACCACGACAGCCCCGGCGCCATCACCGAATAAGACCGCCGTCGCTGCATCGGTGGGGTCCAAAAATCTCGATTTCACTTCAGCCGCCACGACCAGGCAGGTGTTCGCCTGCCCGCTCAGAATCATGGCATTGGCCATCGACAGCCCATAGAGAAACCCCGAACAGGACGCGGACACATCGAATGCGGCCACTCCGCGACAGCCTAACCCCCGCTGAACGAAGCAGGCGGTCGAGGGAAACGCCATATCCGGCGAGGTGGTCGACAGGATAATCGCATCCATCTCCCCCGCTGCACATCCGGCGGCCTGAAGGGCGTGACGACTCGCCTCCATCGCCAGATCAGAAGAGGCCTGGCCCTCAGCCACCCACCGTCGCTCGCGGATGCCGGTCAATCGCTCGATCGTGGCCGAGGATACTCCAAGTGGCCCCCCGACTTCATGATTCGCGACGATTCGCTCAGGGAGATAACTGCCGGTTCCTATGACACGCATTCGTTTCATGGCAATGGGCAACTCTCAGTGCGGCGAGGTCATCCGTATCGACTTCAATTGATGCGCGGCGGGATTATAGGGGGCAGCGGGGAGCCGGTCAACCAATCAGGTATGGCATTGCTTTTACGCCCAGTTCTTGCTATCAATTTAAAGAATTATGAAGCCAATCGACACAGTTCCATTCCTTTCGAAGAAACCCAGGCCTCACTCCGCCTGGGTTCTGGCCAGTAGTCTGATGCTGGTCTCGCTGCTGGCCGTCGGATGCTCCAGCACACCAAAAGAACAAGCATCTGCTGAGAAGAAAGCCGTCGGGGGAACCGACGAGCAGATCTTCCTCGGCGACACGATCGAAAAGAACTACGACCCGAATGTCATCATGAAGCGCGGCGAAGCTTTCTTCGACAAGGAAGAATATTCCGAAGCGCTCGTCGAATATAACCACTTCCTCGACCTGCATAAAACGCATGTGCTCGCCCCCTACGCCGCCTTTAAGATAGGCGAGTCCCATTTCAAAATGGCAAAGTCCATCGATCGGGACCCCGAACCGCTGAATAAGGCCATCACGGCACTGGAGCGCATGCGTAAAGACTTTCCGGGGAGCCGATACGATGCCCAGGCACAGCAAAAGATCCAGGAATGCCATGATTGGCTGGCTCAGATGCATCTCTTTGTCGGACAATTCTATTACCGCCGCGAATCGTATCTGGCTGCCGCTCATCGATTCGAACAGATCATGAAGATCTATCCGGATAAACCCGTGGCCCCTGATGCTCTCTATTTCCTGGCTTTGAGTTATCATGAACTGGGCGCGGACGATTGGGCGGCCGATAACCTGACCTTGCTGGCCGAAAAATATCCCACCAGTAAAGTGGCGGCCGACGGAAGATCGCTGATGGCCAAGCTCGGGAACAAGAAGTCGGACACGATGATCGCCAAAGACTCAAGCGCCACACCTTTTTCAGATGCTCGCCCGTATGCCCCTTCAAGCAGCAGCCCCGATCTTCCAGCCATCCCCAATGCGGCCTCCGCATTCAGCGCCAATGTTCTGGGGCAATCCTTCACCGCCTGCCGCCTCGGCGCCTGGTGCTGAAAACCAGCAACCGGGGAAACTTTAATTTCCAGTAAAGCTATCGTTTCTTAGCGGATCAGACCACGAGAATCGCCAAGATTGTTGCGGGATGTTCAAAACGATCTTCCGGCTAGGCCGCAGGTGAGAGCAGGACTGAGACGTACCCTCTGAGGTACGTTGAGGGACTGAATGAGCCGAGAACGACGCTGGAAGTCGTTTTCAACGTCCCGCTACTGGCTGAGGTACCAGCCGATGCCATACCGCTCAAGAAAACTGGTGATCATCGTGAGAGTATTGGCGTAAATCATGACGCCTACGACGATGAGCAGCACGCCGCTCACCGTTGAGACGCCCCAAAGATAGGCCCGCACCTCTTTAAAGTAGGCCAGGAACCGGTCGACTCCCAGCGCCGTGAGAAACAGCGGCAAGCCCAACCCCAAGGAATAACATGCCAATAAGACCACCCCGTTCCAAAGCGAATCGGTCGTGCTGGCGTAGAGCAAAATCGTTCCCAATACCGGGCCAACGCAGGGTGTCCATCCGGCAGCAAACGCCACTCCGATGAAGAACGACCCCAAATAGCCGGCAGGACGATTGCGGAACTGATACCGGTGCTCCACCTTCAAGAAGTTGAGATTCAGAATGCCGAGCAGGTAAAGACCGAACACGATGATCATCACGCCGCCGATGCGGCGGATGTGATCCTGGTAGGTGATCAGGATTTGCCCGAGCAAGCTGGCAGAGGCGCCGAACGCGATGAATACCGTCGAAAACCCGCCGATGAACAAGAGCGCATTGAGAATGATGGCCGATTTAAACTTGTTCCGTTCGCTTGCATCCGTCAGCTGCTCGATCGAGAGCCCGGTGATATAGGAAATGTACGACGGCACGAGCGGCAGCACGCACGGCGACACGAAAGACAACAGACCGGCGGAAAACGCGGCGAGCAGGGAAATCTGTGGAATGGATTGCATCATCGTCAGGATTTCATGAGGGCCTGAATCAAGGCGCGCGCATCAGGGCCGCCCCAATCACGGGCGCCCGGCACCTTCTGCCTGACAATGCCGGTGCGATCGACCATGAACGTCATGGGCAGGCTCCTGGCACCATACATCAGACCAATGCGGTACTCTGCATCGTGCAGGATCGGAAAGGTGAACCCCATTTCCTGTTGAAAGGGCCGAGTCACCGCCGCGCCCTGCGGATCGGTGGAGACCGCCAGAATCTCAAAGTCTTTTCGAGAGTAACTCCGGTACAGCTGCTCCATCGCCGGCATCTCGATGCGGCAGGGGCCGCACCAGGTCGCCCAGAAATTCACGAGCACCACTTTTCCGCGCAGCTGGGCAAGCGACACGACGTTTCCATCCAGATCACGCAGCTGAAAATTGGGGGCTTCGTCTCCCACCTTGACGACCCCGCGACTGGCAACCGGCAGGGCAAACGGCAGAGAACGCAAGCCGGCCTCGCCACGAGTCCAGGCCGATACCCCGGTAGCAATATTCAGCAGACCGAGACCGCTCAGCAGCAACGCGACCAACAACCGCCTCATAACGCCCCCTCAGAACTTCCAAGTTTTATCGTACCACGGTCCTGAGGGAATACGGGTTTGGGGGTCACGTTCAGCAAGGTCGCGAGCGTCTTCAGATTGTCGATCCTCGTCCAGTCCTTCGGACCAATGATGATCTCTCGCACGATGCCCTGCTGATCGATGATGAAGGTCTCCGGCACGCCCAGCCGCTTATAGGGCTTATCCGTGATGCCCCACGAATCAATAAGCACCGGAAATGTCAGATTCAGGCTTTTGACGAACGGAGGAATATCTTTCGTCGTCGTCACCCGATCGATACTCACGGCAAGTACGACCAGTCCGTCTTTCTCAAAACTCTTATTGAGTACCTCCATCGAGGGCATTTCCTCCCGACAGGGCGCGCACCACGTAGCCCAGAAATTCAAAAAAACCACTTTCCCGCGAAAGTCGGAGAGCCGGTGGGGCTTGTCGTTCAGGTCGGTCAGAGCGAAATCCGGCGCTGCCTTCCCGACGACCAGCGGCTCATACTTCGAACTCTGCAGCCAGACAATGGCAAACGTCACCACAAGCACAACGGCGCCGGCGGCCAGAATGAACAGACGCGAACCGCCCTTCGGCCGCTCCTGATTAGCGGGTTGAAAAGAAGTACCCTGATCAGCCAAACCTAATCCCCCGTAGAATGTTGCAGGATGCTCAAAATGGCCTGTCAACGAGGCCGCAGGGAGTACGGGCCCCGAGGCGTACTGAGAAGTACGTCGAGGGGAACGGACGCCCGAGAACGAAGTTGGCAGCCATTTTCAGCATCCTGCCCTAGGCGTAGGCGTGCAAGCCAGACAACAAGAAATTCACGCCCCAAAAACAGAAAATGACCATCAAGAATCCGAATACCGCGTAGATCGCCGCCTTATGCCCTTCCCAGCCGCGGGTCATCCGGGCATGGATATACGCGCCGTAGATGAGCCAGACGATCAGCGACCAGGTTTCCTTGGGATCCCAGCTCCAATAGCCGCCCCAGGCATAGTTGGCCCACATGGCTCCGAGAATGATCCCGAAGGCCAGCATCGGAAACCCGACGGTGATGGCTTTGTACCCTAACTCATCGATGGTTTCGAGATCAGGAAATGCGGCATAGAAGCCGGTTGTTTTCCCGAGACGCTCCGCCCGCTCTTTGAAGAGATACATCACGCCAAGCCCCCCCGCTGTCGCGAACGCGGCGTAGCTCGTCAAAGTCACGGACACATGAATGTAAATCCAATAGCTGTTGAGCGCCGGCACCAACGGCTCCGCCGTCTGATAGCGATAGGGCAATAACGAGGCGGCCCCCATGGCAATGAAGCCGATTCCAACGACGAAAGCCCCGATCGCCTTAATCTTGTAGCGCATCTCCAGCAGCACATAGCCGAGAATAATCGCCCAGGAAACATAGGCCATCGCCTCGAATTGATTCGACCAAGGCGCGAAGGTACCGGAATGTTCCATTCGCTCGAATGCCCGGGTGAAGAGCGCGCCGGTGTTTAACATCCACCCGAAGATGGTCACGAGTGTCGCGACTTGGCCGAGCTGCGTCGCCCAGACTCCGTCGCGCTCATCGAAACTATCCGGGAGATGTCCTGCCGGGGCGAGCGCCATCGACGGGCGACGTGCGAACAAATACCCGATGTACAGCACCAAGGCGGCAAGATACAGCCAGAAGGTCATATCGAACAGGAACAATGATTTCATCATCACATCCTCCGTCTATCGACTGCGCAGAGACTTGCGCTGCTGCATCATACCCAAGGAAGAAGCCGGTCGCTACCTGCTCAGGTCTTAAAAGTCTGAATCTTTTCCGTCAGCTTCCGGAATTCCTTTTGAAAATCGATCTGGCTCTTGTGGGTCGTCCCGCCGAAATGGACAGTCACCCCCGTCTGACCCGGCACAATCTTGGCCCAGAGACGGCGATGGAAGATGAACGACGAAAGAGTGATGCCGACAACGATCATGGTACAGCCGGTCCACACGATATTGATCCCTGGATTCTTGGCAATCTGGAGCCCGGTGAACTTTCGCGGCTTGTACCCGACCAGCTCGAATTGATACTTAGAATCCTTGATATTAAAGAGATCGGGAAATTGCTGAAAGATCCACGGGGTGGCCTGCACTGAGTCCCGTTCATTGATCACCAGCTTCACGGCAGGATTGGCATGCTCGATGGTCTTCGAATAGACCTTCTTCTCCGTGGAATTGAAGGCAAAATCCGCGACGAAATCCGTGATCGACAGTTTCACCTTGAGGTCCGGCAGCGACTGTTCCTTCTTCCATTCGAGATCGACCGTCTTCACCACCTTGTCAGTCTCTTTGTCCTTGATATTAACCCGTGCAACTTCGACCTGATCCCACGCGTCGCCATAGCTGGATTGATAAAACCAGATCCCCTTGTAGACCAGCGGATCGTTCACCGAAATCGTCTTGGTGACCACCGACTGTCCGCCGTCCACAACCGTCAAGGTACTGTTGTACGACTTGACCGACCCGTTCTCGTGATAGTCGATCCAGAATTTATCGACCTTCAAGTCGAAGTTGCCGCGAGGGATATGGTAGGTCTGCCCTTCCAGACACACGCCAAACTCCTGAAACCCATAATAGGTCCCAAGCAACCCGCCGAAAATAATGACGGTCGCGCTCAAATGGGCCATGTGGGCGCCGACCCGCCCCATCACCCCTTTTGTGGCGTAGACCGTGACTTCCCCCGGCTCATTCTTGGCGAGTACGCGGTAGCCCTTCGACACAAAATGATGCACCATCTGCTGGGCCACCGCCTCTTTCGTGTTGTCCAGGGGAATTTCCGCCTGCTGCTTCATGTTCTTGATGAACGCCATCGTGACGCCCACCTTGTCCTGCTTCATCGACCGCCAGACGGAGGGGAACCTCTTGTAGAAACAGGTTAATGAGTTGACGCAGAGCAGGCCAAGGAGACTGGTAAACCACCAGGTGTGATAGACATCCGTAAATCCGAGACGGAGAAACCACCGGTAGGCGCTCTCCCCGTACTCCTGAACATAGACCTCGGCCCGTTCACCCTGTTGGATCACCGTCCCGATCGTCGCGGTGATCGCAATAAACAAAAACAGGAAGATCGCAAGCTTGACGGACGCAAAGAATTCAACGAGTTCACGAGAGAACTCATCCCAGCCGAGACCGGGAGTCGACGGACGGATTGAGGGCTCTTTGGGGAGGGCGTCAGGTTGGCTATTCATGCGGCTCTATATTCGTCTTCGGCCTGGACAAGACTCACTTGTACGGAGAATTTTGGATGATCTCCAAAACAATCTATAGCCGATTCTCTCGGCATCTCCGCCTGGTCTACGTCGCGGACGAACGATTGGATTGCCAGAAGCACTTCTAAGTGCGCGAAAATTTTGTTATCTTACAAGTGGATTTTGTCGAGTGTCAAGCAACGCCAACCCACCCAGGAAGGCATGCCCCTACTATCGATTAAATAGACAAAAGAGCCCTAGTCCGTTAAGATTCAGCCGATTCCATAGAAACGAACCCGTCGCGGGCACAGCGCTCACCTGGCCAGACACCACATAGACGGTTTTCGACAACCAGAAACTAGAGGGGGTTCATGAGAAACAATTACCTATTTACTTCTGAATCAGTCACCGAAGGGCATCCCGATAAGATTGCCGATCAGATTTCCGATGGAATCCTTGACGCAATCCTTGCCCAGGACAAATATTCTCGCGTCGCTTGCGAGACGATTCTCACGACCGGCATCGCCTTTGTCGCCGGCGAAATCTCAACCAAGGCCTATGTGGAAATCCCCGATATCATCCGCGAGGTGATTAGGGATGTTGGCTATAACGATGCCTCCTGGGGATTCGACTCCCACACCTGCTCAGTTCTGACCGCGATCCACCAGCAGTCCGGCGATATTGCAATGGGTGTGGACTCCGGTGGTGCGGGAGACCAGGGTTTGATGTTCGGCTATGCGACGAACGAAACCACTGAGTTGATGCCAATGCCAATCGTCCTGGCCCATCGCCTGACCAAGCGCCTGGCGGAAGTGCGAAAGAAGAAAATCCTGCCGTGGGTCCGCCCGGACGGCAAGTCTCAGGTGACTGTGGAGTACAAGAACGGCAAGCCGGTGCGGATCGATACGATTGTCGTATCCACACAGCATAGCCCCGACGTCACCAATAAGCAGATCGAACGCGACATCATGGAGAAGGTCATCAAGCCCGTCATGCCGAAGGGGCTCTATAACCCGACCAGCGTGAAGCACCACATCAATCCAACCGGCCGTTTCGTCGTCGGCGGGCCGATGGGTGATACCGGTCTGACCGGCCGCAAGATCATCGTCGACACCTACGGAGGCCATGGCAGCCACGGAGGCGGCGCGTTCTCCGGCAAGGATCCGACAAAGGTTGATCGCTCGGCCTCATACATGGCCCGCTACATCGCCAAGAACATCGTCGCCGCCGGGCTCGCCGACAAGTGCGAAGTCCAGCTCGCCTACGCGATCGGCGTGGCCGATCCGGTTTCCGTGCTGGTCGACACCAAAGGCACTGAGAAAATGGCTGTAGAGAGTCTCGACAAGCTCGTGCGCAAACACTTCCCGCTGACCCCGCGCGGCATCATCGATCACCTCAAGCTCCGCCGGCCGATCTTCCGCAAGACTGCGGCCTACGGGCACTTTGGCCGGAACGAACCGGAGTTCACCTGGGAAAAAACCGACAAAGCCAAGGCCTTGCGCCGGGACGCAGGTCTTTAATTGAGATAGTCCCTGACCGATACGGCAAGAGGGGGCAGGCACCGAACACCTGCCCCCTCTTTTTCTGACACTACTTTACCAATCACGCATCTCACTCATCACGCAGGAGGGTTCTGTGGATTACGATGTGAAAGACATTAAGCTGGCGGACTCAGGCAAGCTGAAGATCGAATGGGCTGAAGCCACCATGCCGGTGCTGCGACTCATTCGGAAGCGATTCAAACGGCAACAGCCGCTCAAGGGCGTACGGGTCACCGCCTGCCTCCACGTCACCACGGAAACCGCCAATCTGGCGATCACGCTGAAAGCCGGCGGAGCCGATGTGCGCCTCTGCGCCTCGAATCCCCTCAGCACCCAGGACGATGTCGCCGCCGCCTTAGTTCAGCACGAAGGAATTCCGACCTTCGCCATCAAGGGCGAAGACAACGCCACGTACTATCGCCACATCGAATCAGCCATCGCCCATCGCCCCCATCTCTCGATGGACGACGGCGCCGATGTGGTCTCGCATCTGCACTCGAAGCGGAAAGATCTGTTGCGCAACGTGATCGGTGGAACGGAAGAAACCACGACGGGCGTGATCCGCCTGCGCAGCATGGCCGAGAAGAAAGTCCTGAAGTTCCCGGTCATCTCCGTCAACGATGCCGATACCAAGCACATGTTCGACAATCGGTACGGCACCGGCCAGTCCACGATGGACGGCATCATCCGCGCGACCAACCGGTTGGTCTGCGGCTCCGTCTTCGTCGTAGCCGGATACGGCTGGTGCGGACGCGGCATCGCGATGCGAGCCAAGGGGATGGGCGCCGATGTCGTCGTGACCGAGATTGATCCATTGAAGGCCCTGGAAGCCGTCATGGATGGCTATCGGGTCATGCCGATGGAAGAGGCCGCCCCGATCGGCGATTTCTTCGTGACTGTGACAGGGAACCTGAAAGTCATTCGCGGCGAGCATTTCGCCAAGATGAAAGACGGCGCCATCGTCTGCAACAGCGGACACTTCAATGTTGAGCTGGATATTCCCGCCTTGGAGAAACTCGCCAAGAAGCGGAAGATCGTCCGCGACGGCGTCGAGCAGTTCACCTACAAGAACGGCAACCGCGTAAGCCTCCTCGGCGAAGGCCGCTTGGTCAATCTCGCGACTGCCGAAGGCCATCCTTCCAGCGTCATGGACATGAGCTTCGCCAACCAGGCGCTCGCTGCGGAATATATCGTGAAGAACTACAAGATGCTGGAGAAGAAGGTGTATCCGGTCCCTGCCGTCATCGACAAAGAAATCTCCCGCCTCAAGCTCGCCGGCATGGGCGTGGATATCGACAAGCTGACGAAGGAACAAGAGAAGTATCTCGCCTCCTGGGAAATGGGAACATAGAGAGCATCGTGCGGAGCGGGCGCTCTCAATGCTCGCTCACCGCGCATGCAGGACTGATCAGATTGCTCCATAGCAGGCGATGCTCGGTGAATGCGCGCAATTGAGAGCGCCCACACCGCACCTGCCAGGGGAAGAGAAGAAAGGCCGCCTCACCTGAGGCGGCCTTTCTGTTTTCTGCAAACCTCGCCAACCAGCCGCCCGCAGATTAAGAGTCCGCGAACAATCGTAGCCTGAGAACATGAATCGGAAACATTGCGACTTCCCAGTTCATAGAAAGATCGTGTTCAATACAGGTGTGGTAGAGTGAAAACAGGCGCTGAGGCCTTACGAATCTGGAGCTCCTATGGGATCGCAGAATTTCACTCCTCTCGTCCTCTCCGATTACGACATTTCTCCTGACCACGGATTTCTCCCGCACGATCCGTTTGAACAGCTTCCTGATTCGCCGATGCTGAATCATCTTGGGCACGAGTTGCCGAAGTTGCTGAGTGCTCGTATGGTCCGGCAATTCATCGACGGGCAACGCCAGCTACTCCCCTCCATTCCAGCAACGTGGCGGGATCAGGACTATCGGGCTGCGATGCGGATTCTCTCGTTCGCCGGTCATGGCTATGTGTGGGAGATCCCAGACCAGCCGGCTGCGACGCTGCCGCCACAGCTCGCACAACCCTGGTATGACATAGCGCTGAAGCTGGGTCGGCCCCCGGTGCTTTCCTATGCGTCCTATGCGCTCGACAACTGGCGCAGGCTGGATTCTGCCAAGCCCATCCAATTGGACAACATCGTGCTCCTCCAGAACTTTCTCGGCGGCCTGGATGAAGAATGGTTTGTGGTTATCCATATTCAAATCGAGCGGCAGGCAGGGCCGGGGCTGACCGGGCTCATTCGGGCCATGAACGGGGCTGCCGGTGACAAGCCCAACGAAGTATTCGCCGGGCTTCGATCACTCGCTGCCGCCCAAACCGCGATGCGTGACACGCTGCTGCGCATGAAGGAACGGTGCGATCCCTACATGTATTACAATCGCGTGCGTCCCTACATTCATGCCTGGAAGAACAGCCCTACGCTCCCTGACGGGCTTGTCTATGAAGGCGTGACGGCCTACGCAGGACAGCCGCAACAGCTCCGCGGGGAAACCGGCGCGCAGAGCTCTATCGTGCCCTGCCTCGATGCCGGGTTGGGTATTTCTCATGCTCCCGATCCTCTCACGGTGTATTTACAAGAGATGCGGGAGTACATGCCTCCACAGCACCGGGCATTTCTCCTCGCGATTGAGCAGGCGACTGATGAGAAAGGCAAACCGCTGCTCTCTGGTTATATCCGCGACCGGAGATCGCACAATCCCGAACTTTGGAATGCCTACTGCACCTGCGTCGACCTGCTGGCGCAGTTTCGCGACATCCATGTCGGATACGCCGACAGCTACATCCATCGCCAACACCAGATCCATGCCAGCAACCCCAGCGCCGTAGGAACGGGCGGCACGCCCTTCATGGCCTATCTCCAGAAGCATCTGGACGAGACGAAACGCGTCCTCGCTGACTAGATTTTCCAACCGACAGGTCGGATCTGGCGGACATAGAAAAGGGGGCGACAAAAGTCGCCCCCTCTTGGAGAAACAAAACACACGGTTGGTAGGATGGCCTATTTGGCGGGGAGCTTCACGCTGACGGCACCTCCGAGATCACCTTCCTTGGCCCCTTCTTTCTTGTAACCTGAGACATCCGTCTCGCCCTTCGGCTCACCGTGGCAGCCCATGCAGCCCTTGCCATAGAACAACGGTAGCATCACTCGTACATCTCCGCCGACAGTTTCACTCATGATCTTATCGCCTTGGCGAGGATAGCCGGAGTCACCGAGTTTCTTCATTATTCCGGCTTCAAAGGCATCCGCCTTATTTTTCTGGTTTCGGAGCAGCGCATCGGTCGTCGTCTGCTTCATGTAGACGTTTGTCTTGGCACTGAACTCAGCAGCAGTCTGTGTTCCAAAGTGCGCAGGCGTAAATCCCTTGTACCCCACACCAGGCTTGTTGATTGTTGCCTGATTGTCTGCAACCGTCTTTTTTGCGGCGGCAACAAGTTCTGGCAGGAGCTTCTGCGCCGATGCGGGAACACCACTTCCTTTTAAATTGCCTAAATCCACTCCTGTTCGTCCTTTGAATTTCTCTGCGAGTTGCTGGGCGAAGACATCGGGGGTAAACCCCTTGTCCCCCTTAGTCGCATCATTGATCAGAGGCTGGTTGGCCGCAACGGCGCCACGCCCGGCGTCCAGCAGAATAGCCAGGAGACGGCCTGTTTCAACTGCATCATCCCCCGCAAAGGCCTGAATAGGTCCAAGCAACGAAATGAGAAACACTCCGAGTACCGGAAGTAACCTTCGTCGGATCATAGATCCTCCTCGATTGATAGGTTGGACTGACTGAGTGCCCGGAAACAGATAAGTGCGAGGAGGGGAAATGAATGGAATGAATAGCGTTCACTATACGCTGACCACGCAGGTAACACTAGAGCTATTCGGTCGTGGCAACGACGAAATGGCACTATCCTTTACGAGTCCGCGTCTCATGAATTCAGACCCGGCGGAAGCCATGATACGCCAATGCTGCTTACAACTTCAGTACATCTAACAGACAGACGACCTGGCGATCAGAATGTGCCTTGAAGACCATATCGTGGGAAGCCCCATCAACAAGACTGAAGGCCGCCTTTCATTCTGTAACCATTGACTGAACTAGGCACCCGGCGTATCGTTCGGGCACAATACTTTTTGGAAATCCATTTTATGCAGGCTGTTTCTGCCTATGCCCCTCGCCTTGCACGGGATCTCATCCTCGACGAGCTATTCGATCTTTCGCTCTACAAAGCGCTTCGAGGTGTGACTCAACCGGACGTCCATGACACGCTGGATGAGCTGATCAAGGTTGAAACCGCCCATCTCGCCTTCTGGCAGCGGTTCTTCAATCTCAAACTGGAGCAGCTCGACCTCGGACGGCGTATCAAATTATCCGTCATGATGCTGGTCTGCCGGCTCTTTGGCTCAACGGCCGTTCACCTGGTCCTCGAAGCGATCGAAGTCCATGGCGTGCGGAAATACCTGGCCGTCTGGCGGGCCTACCAGGGCAAACCGCTGGCCGAAGCGCTGCGCGGGATTCTCATGGATGAATTCAAGCATGAAGACGTGCTCGTCACGGCACTCACGCAGCGAAAGATCAACCCCGAGAAGATCCGCAATATCTTTCTTGGCTTAAACGACGGCCTGGTGGAGATTCTTGGCGCGGTGAGCGGATTCTTCGGAGCCTTCGGGAGCACAACCATGGTCCTGATCGCCGCTTCGACCACCGCCGTCGCGGGAGCCTTATCGATGGCCGCCGGCGCCTTCTTGGCGCTTAATTCTGAGAAGGAAGTGAAATCGACCGAAGTCGCGAAGAAGGTGTTTTTAGGTGAAGAATCTGAATTCACCCCGATGGAAGAGCAACCGTTGTCATCGGCGCTGGTCGTCGGCTCAGCCTACCTGCTGGGCGCCATCGTCCCGGTCTTCCCCGTGCTGATCGGCGCCACCGATGCGCTGTTCTCCGTCCTGACGGCCGGCCTCATGGTGGTGCTCGTGTCGACGATTCTGTCGTTCCTGTCCGGTATGGACATCAAACGACGCATCGTGCTCAACCTGGTGATCATCACCGTGGCGGTCAGCATCAGCTATGGCATCGGAATCGTGGCGAAAAACTACTGGGGGATTGCGCTGTAGGCTCTATCGTGCAGAAAACATGGGAAGTTCGCGTGACCCTTCCGCCTCTCGTTGAATTCGCTCCCGTTCGGCGCGGGAGGCTTCCAGGACATCGTGCAGCATTTCGTCCGTCATTTGCGTCATCTGCGCCGCCGCATCTTTCATGTCGGCATGCTCGACCGCGCGCGAGAGCACTTCGGATTTGGTCGCGCCCTTTTTCTGACCCATAAACGGCTTGGTAATCAGAAATACCACGTCACGCACCGGCATGAACCGCAAGAACCGGCGGAGCAAGCGAATCGTCTGGATCGGGTAACAGAAGAGCTTGTACATGAACAACTTCTGCAGCCCCTTCTGCCGCACGCGATTGATCGTCTCTCCGGGCAGACAAGTAGGATCGATTTCAGAGCATTTGAAGTACTTGTACCAATCCGTCGATTCCTGCACCAGTCCGCGTTTCACATATTCCTGCCACAGCGGGGTTCCGCGGTAGACACAGAGCCGGTTGAAACCGAACGTATCCAGGGGCAGCTTGGCGGCGAAGTCAAATGTGGCCTTCATATCTTCGACGGTCTCATCCGGATTGCCGACCGTGAAAAATCCGTGCACAATTTCGATGCCGGCCTTCTTGGCATTCTTGACCGCCGTCGTCACTTCTGCCAGCGTCTGTTCCTTCTTCAGCCGATCCAGAATCTTCTGACTGCCGCTCTCGATGCCGAACATGATGGTGCGGCAATGGGCTTTGGCCATCGCGGGAAAGAGATGTTGCGCAACGGAATCGACTCGGCCTTCGATACCCCACTGAATCGTGAGCTTTTCATCCATCACACCGTTGCAAATAGCCTCAATCCGCTTCGGCTGAAGCAGGAAATGATCGTCCACGAAATAGACCGACCCGTAGCCATGCTCTTCGAGATACTTGAGTTCGGCGACGACGTGCGCAGGCGTTCGCGCCCGCCACTTGCCTTCATTGAAAATAGGGATGTCGCAAAACACGCAAGGCCAGGGGCAGCCGCGCGAGGTCTGCATCGTGGTAAACCGTTCCATCGACAGCACCGCCGGCACATCCAACGGCATCGACTCGATGAAGTCGAGCTTCAGGCTTTCTCGATCAGGGAAGGGCCACTGGTCCAAATGGCGTTCCATCGGCCGGTTTGGATTGTGAACGACTTTCCCGTCCTTCATCCAAGTCAAACTGGCCACGGCTTCCGGGCTGCCAAAATTTGCGAGCAGATCAAGCAACAGCTGCTCACCGTCACCACGGCAGACATAATCGACTTCGGGGCACTGCAATTTGACCAGCGGGGCATTGAGACTGGCAAAGACGCCGCCGAAGGCCAGTTTTACTTTTGGATTGGTCGCCCGAATTTGGCGGGCAAGAATTTTCGCGTAGGGATAACTGGTGGTACTGAGAAAACTCAGGCCGACGAGATCCGGCTGTTCACGATTGATCTGATCGATGATGACATCGTTCGGCGTGTCGGGATTCGCCTGGTCGAACATCACACACTCATGGCCGGCCTGTTTGACAACAGACGAGAGCGACATAATGCCGATGGGCGGGAAACCCATGACACGGATATTGCCGTTTTTCGCGCGGGTTTTTGCCGGTAGCGCGTAGAACTGGGGATCACGGACATGGATGAGAAAAACTCGCAGACAGACTCCTTGGTTCGGCTTCGACTACCACTGAGTGCGCGGGCAGCGGAAGGATGCGACGGAAAAAGCGGGGGTTACACTCAATATACGCAATCCCTGAAGTGAGACTAACACGATATCAGGTTGGGGGGAAGTAGATATTTCTCGTGAAGACTCTGCTGCAGCTATGCCCTGTGAGCGCAGAAGGAATGGGCTGGAACAGATCGGGGGTGCTGAGCGTCGCTCAGCACCCCCGATCAAAACGCACCGGAATAAATTGTTAGCGGCCCAACGCCAGCTTGATCGCGTTGCCGATCTCCGCTGGATTCTTCACCACCTTCACACCGGCTGATTCGAGGGTCTTCATTTTTTCAGCGGCAGTCCCCTTACCGCCGGACACAATAGCGCCGGCGTGGCCCATGCGACGGCCCGGAGGCGCCGTGATTCCCGCGATAAAACTCACGACCGGCTTCTTCACATTCTTCTTGATGAACTCAGCGGCTTTTTCTTCGGCATCGCCGCCGATCTCACCGATCATCACTATCCCCTGAGTCTCTGGATCTTTCTCGAACAACGCCAATACATCGACGAAGCCGGTTCCATTCACCGGATCGCCGCCGATCCCGACGCAGGTGGTTTCGCCAAGGCCCAAGGTCGACAGCTGGTGCACCGCTTCATAGGTGAGGGTCCCGCTGCGTGAGACGACACCGACAATGCCCTTTTTGTGAATGAAGCCGGGCATAATGCCGATCTTCGCCTCATCCACCGTGATCACACCGGGACAGTTTGGACCGATCAATCGCACATCGCGGCCATAGAGCGCCCGCTTCACCTTCACCATGTCGTTCACCGGAATACCTTCGGTGATACAGATGATCAGCTTGACGCCGGCATCGGCGGCTTCCAGAATCGCATCGGCACAGAACGGCGGCGGCACGAAAATAAGCGATGTGTCACAGCCCTCTTTCTTGACCGCATCCCGCACCGTATTGAAAACGGGAATGCCTTCAACTTCCTGTCCGGCTTTCCCAGGTGTGACCCCGGCAACGACCTTCGTGCCATAGGCCTTGCACTGCGTCGCATGGAACGAGCCTTCTTT
>JABFSU010000116.1 GCA_013140455.1 Nitrospira sp.
GGGCCAAGCCGAGCCGCGGGCCGGTTCTCGCACCGGTTGCCGCCGAGCCGCGGGCGGCCGTCGCCGATGTCGCGGCCGTGCCGGTGCGGCCGGTTGAGCCGGCGGCGCAGACAGCCCTTGAGCGGTCGCCTGTTGTCCAGAGCGCCGCCGCCCTTCCGTCGAGTCAACCGGGTGAGGCCTCGGCGGTGCTCACATTCCGGGCCATCCTGCGGGATGACAACCGGGATCACATCCTTCAGCCGGATGAGCCGCTGACGATCGATGTGGAAGTGAAGAATGAAGGGCGGACAGAGGCGCAAGGCGTCGAGGTCGTGGTGGAAGGGACCGGCGTCCTGACCGCCCAGCTCCCCTCAACCATCGCCATAGGCGATGTCCTGCCGGGAGAAATCAAGCGTGTGACCGTGACCAAGCCGATGACGAGCGCAAAAGAACCGCTGCGCGGAGAATTGCTGTTCGGTCTTCGAGCCGCCTCTCCAATGGCCCAGGTCCCGCCGGTCAAGAAGTTCACGATCCTGGTCAAGCCGGGGCAGGCCGAGGGAACTCAGGCGGTGATCGACATCGATCAGCCGCCGAAGGGAACGGCGGCGCTCAAGCAACAGAAGGCGGTCGTGATTGCCATCGGAGTGGGCCGGTACCGTGACACCCAGGTGCCGTCCGTGAAATTTGCGGCGCGGGATGCCGAGGTCATGGCCGCCTATCTGCAATCCATCGCAGGCCTGTCCGCCGACCGTGTGCGCGTGCTGGCCGATGGACATGGGCTCAAACAGGATCTGACCGAGACCTTCGATGAATGGCTGCCGAAGCGTGTCGATCCCAATACCGTCGTGTATGTCTATGTCGCCGGACGGGCGCTGGTGGACGGCGTGACCGGCGCCGTGTCGCTGGTGCCGTATGACGGCAGCACCGTCTCGGGGGGCCGGGTGTATTCCGTGCGGCGTCTGCAAGAATCGCTGGCGCGTCTGCCGATTCAGCGGGCCATCCTCATATTCGATGTCTCATTGGAACATGCGGCGGGAGCCGATCCGTCGACCGGAGCAGCTCCGGCCTGGGAGATCGGTGCGACGGATGCGAGCGCCAAAATGATGTGGATGATCGGAAATAATGGACTCCAAGAAGCCCGGGCCTTTGAGCCGGGGCGGCACGGACTGTTTACGTATCAGCTCCTGCGGGGGCTGCAGGGACCGGCTGATCTCGATCGCGACGGAACGGTGGCGGCGGGTGAACTCTGCGCGTTTGCCCGCGGAGAAGTCGCCCGCATGACGAGTGAGCAGATCGGGAACAGTCAGCAGCCGGTCTGTCTGCCGGCTCCAGGCCATGGAGCGCTGGTTCGGATTCATCCCATGGCGAAAGGGAACAATCCGAAACCGGTGGTGCCGGTCAAGAAAGAGGATCCTGCACAAGAAACGGCTCCCAAGACGTTGCCGGCGGGGGTCGGGCCAGGGCAGTAAATATCACAAGATCTGTGCTCCTTCGTTGACAGGCCGCAGGGTGCGCCGCTATCATTGCGTCTGGTTCGCCGGACAGGGTTTTGGAGTCCGGAGCCGTTCGCACGTGTCAGGATCGCCGACGTAGCTCAGTTGGTAGAGCAGCTGTTTCGTAAACAGCAGGTCGCCCGTTCAATCCGGGTCGTCGGCTCCATTCTTTTTCTCTCTTCTCTTCAGTTCTGTTCCTTCCATTGTTGCTGTGACCACATAGCGCAGCGGCCCTCCCGCCTGGATCGCATCGAACGGATAGCAGGTGACCAGCATGAGTCGAGGCTGGTCATGCCCGATGCCGATTGCTGCAGTACGCGAGTCTGCAATACGGGTCTCCTGTATTCGATAGCGTCGGCGATGGCCCGCCGGCGTGTCCAGCTCGATCACATCGTTCGGCTGCAGCCGTTTCAAAAAACTGAAATGGGTATCGCGATGCCCGGTCAGGATGACCGTGTCTGATGCTCCGATCGGCCCTGCCGACTCGACATGGCCGGGACCGAAGGCCAGCGTTCTTCCATAGGCGCCTTCCAAAACAATCTGATCGATGTGTTGCGAAGGGACGAGCAGCCGCGCGACCGGCCAGGTATCGGCCCAGGGCCAGGGCTTCGCACCGGCTTCTCCGGCGAGCGTGCGGGACCAGGCCCGCTGCAGCAAGTGCTGCGCGAGCCCGGCCTTCGCATAAATCCACGATCCTTCCCCGATCTGCCACAATCCAATAGTCAGGAGGCATACTATTAGCGCAGTCAGTGTGCGGGGAGTAGGTCGGATCGGATTCATGCGATGTGTTTCCGATTTCCCCGCACGCTCGATATCAGCCAGGCCGCCAGCAGCGCGGCGAGGCCGAACAGGATCTGCAACTGCCCGCTCGTCGCCGTCTGAGGCAACCCGAAGATGGCCTGATAGTCCTGCCCGTCCGGCAGATTGGTTTTCATGGCGTGAGTCTGGAGCAGCTTGTCAGCCGGGCGCGCCGGTGTGACATCGACCGCGACCAGGCTGCTGTACTTGCTGACGAGGTGATGGGCGAGGGCCACATCGAGCACCGCTTGTTTCGTCACAGCCTCGTCCTGGCCATAGCGTTGTTGATCCACCAGGGCGGCGATCTTCTGCCGCGCCCAGAAGACGGACAATCCTTCACGAGGTTCACTGTTCTTCAGCGTGATCGACGTCGTCCATGGAGTGGACCCGATCAGGCCGTGGATCGTGACCTTATCAGGGAGCGTGCGACCATTGAGCGCGACGACGACCGGCTCGCCTTCATAGAGATCCGGAATGCGGGCGGGAAACATCTCGACCTGTCCGTCTAAGCCCTCGATGTGGAGATCCGTCAGCGCAGGCCGTTCCAGCTTGCGGAAGATGGCATCCATCTGGGCCTGCACTTCGCTAGTGCTGCCGATGTGGGTGAAGGTGCCGCGTCCGAATTCCGCCGCCTTGCGCATGAAGTGGCTGTTCGGGGCCGAGCCGATGCCGATGGTGAAGAGGCGGCTCGTCCCGAGCTGCGTGCGGATGACCTCGAACAGTTCGTCCTCATTGCCGACCTGCCCATCCGTCAGAAAGATCACCTGGCGCAAGTGAGTGGCCGGGGCGCTGCCTTTCAAGGCCATCTTCAGCGCCGGAAGAATCTCCGTTCCGCCGTTGGCCTTCAAGTTGTCGACATAGTGCAGGGCTTTGCGCAGGGTCTGTGGAGTGACCGGCTGGGCCTGGGAAAACAACACATGGGTGACGCTATTGAACTGAATCACGTTGAAGCGGTCCTGCGCGGTCAGGCGATTCAGAGCGAGCAGCAGCGCGGCCTTGGCCTGCTCGATGGAGGTGCCGGACATGGATCCGGAGGTGTCGATCACGAAGATCGTCTCGCGGGCCACAGACGCCTGCGAGTGATCTGAGCCCATCGGAGGCATCGCCATCAGGAAGGCGTACTGCTCGTCGCCCTGTTGTTCGCGAAAGACAGAGACAGTCGGCGCCTGTCCGGAAGCCGGATGCCAGGCCAGCACGAAGTCTCGATCGGCCGGGACTGTATCTTCGCGCAGCGTGATCTGTTGCCGGCCATCCGGTTCGGCGATAGTGAGGATCTGGTGATAGGGCGATTCAATTTTCCCCAGGGGAAAGCCCGGGGCGAGATCAATGCTCAAGCTGAGTGGATTGACGGGGCCTGCGTTCGGATGCCGGACCGGCGGCGTAATCCGCGAGGCATCCGGCACGCGATCCGTATCGAGCGACCAGCCGTTGCCTGGCGGTTGATCCTCCATCACCATCGGCGTACCGGGGATGTAGCGCGGGCCGACGACCATAGGAAACCGGAGTGAGAATGCGCCCTGGTCGTAGCGGATCGTTTCCTGATATTCGATCTCGACGGTGATCCGTTCGCCGGGGCCGATGTTGGCTACAGAGGTGGTAAAGATGTTCGGCCGTTCCTGTTCGACCAGGCTGGTCCTTTTGCCCTCCTGCTTCGCCTGCTCGTAAACCTTCTTGGCCTCCGCTTTTTCTTTGATCTGGCCTTCGATGATCCGCTCGCCGATCTTCATGCGGAGATGATCGACCGCGGCGGTTTCAGGAAGGGGGAACACATAGATCCCCTCGGCCCAGGCGTCTTTCTCCAGACTCGGGTTCAAAAATTCCTGTGAGACGGTGGCGCGGGCGATGAGTCCGGTGACGGAGATGCGGACATCGGTCTTGAGGGTGGGGGCGGGGAGATAGCGGCCAGGCCGAGCCGTCTTGAAGAGCAGTCTGCCGCCTTTCACGTCATTCAACGAGAGAGTCTGGTCCGGTTGTTCCAGTTCGTTCCCGCAAGCCGGTGCGAGCGACAGGCTGCCGGCGCCCAGCAAGAGGAAGAGGGCGAGCGTGGCGCGAAGGAAGAGATGTCTGGTCATTGAGTCCTCGTATGATTCAGTGTGATGGGGGTGCGTAAGCTTGATTCCCACAGATGCTCAAAAAGGTTGTCCGGCAAGGCCGCAGTGAGCGAAGAGGCGAGGCGTACTGTTTGAGTACGTTGAGCCTCTGAGCGATGCGAGAACGAAGCTGGCGACCTTTTTCAGCTTCTGTGTTGGGCTGGCTGCTGCACGGGGGAGAATCCCCGCGCAGCAGAACCAGACCTGACGTTAGCTGCCCGATGCCGGGTCAAACGTAGTGACAGCCGGCGAGGAGGAAGGGATGTTGCCGGTCGAGCCGTCGGCCTGGCCCGAGGCCTGTTGCTCGATGCTCGAATCAGCCGGGTCGATGGCGGTGGTATTGGCGACCGCCGGGATCACCAAGTGCTCCTGGCCGATCTTGCGGATGTCCAGGTGCACCCGGCGATTCAGGTGCCGGCAGGTATCGCTGTTGTCGATGCAGAGCACGCCGTCTTCACCGAGGCTGACGACTTTCATCTGGTGTTCGGCGACTCCGGCGTTCAACAGTTCCTGCTTCACGGTTTCGGCCCGCTTCATCCCCAGCTTCTTGTTGTAGGTCGCCGACCCCTGTTGGTCGGTATAGCCCTGGATCAACACGGCATAGTCCTGGTTCTGCTTGAGCAGGTCGCCTTGGGCGGCGAGGTGCGCCTTGGCTTCATCCGTCAGGCCCTTGCGGCCCGTTTCGAAATAGACGTCGCTGTGAATGATATCGGCCACGGTCGCCACCGGGGCAGTTACCGGGGTGGAGGAGGAGATGGAGGCTTCGGCTTGGGAGAGCCCGCTGGCCTTCTTGAGGATCTCCGATACCTTGGTCGATTCGATCTTGTCTGTCGGGGCGGTGAGGGCTTTCGGATCTTTCGTTTCGGTATAGATCCAGGCCACGGCCGAGAGGCCTGCCAGGAGCAGGACGAGGCTGGAGAGGACGACGATGTCTTTGGTGTCTTTCTGCGGCCCCATGACGGTGGGGGTGATGTTGCCTGACGAAATCTGGGATGGACCTTTCTGCATGATGGCTTCCTCCTCGTACGTTCAATTGTTGAGCCCCGTGGCTTTACAGCCATGGTTGGTTGTCTTCTTCGACGAAACCCGCCGAAGCATGTCCTCCTTCGCCAAGGCTTCAGAGGACACCCGCCGCTCAATTCTCCCCGGCTCCATAGCCGTTGGTTCTTGCGTAGGCGGGTGAAAGTTGTGATCTCTCTCGTCGGCTGATCCGGCACTTGCAACGGCCTGGTTCCTGCGTCACCCCCTTTCCGGCCTGCTGCGCCGCCCGCTGACGTTCCTATGCTTGAGCAACCGGAGTGCCGGTGAATGAGCGCGAAGGAATTGAGAAAGATGTGAGGAAAATTCAGGGGTTCAGAGAATGAGAGAGGAGTGAACGCGATGCGGGGAAGCGTTGCCCATCATGGGATGCGGGGATAGCCCCGCAAGGGAGGAGGGGCCAGGCAAAGAGCGATCACACCTCACCTCCCGGAGCGACCCTTTCGGACTCGGTCAATTGAAGGAGAAAACAAAGGTGTTTTGTTCCTTTGTTTCTGTTCATCTGGATTGAATGTGAACCCAGGCAAGGGCGGGTGCTAGTCAATCCGCATAAGAATCCGTGATAAAAGATCCCACAGACTCAACTGATTGAAACGCGAGTGGTCATGGCGTATCGTTCATGAATAATAGTAGTGGTGTGCTTAACGGATAGAAATTGGCAGATTCGGCTCTTGTGTTGATCGGCCTAAAGAGTGGTAGGCGTAACAAAGGACCATCGATATGGCTCGTGAAGACTATCTGTTCACTGGACCCGATTGGTTTTCTGTCGATCGACACCAACGCCAACAGATGGCCGCGGAGATTGATAAAGTAGATGCAGATCGCCTTCTCAATACCTCGGTAGAGGATCTGGCTTCCTACTTCGCCGAGAAGTTCAAGATTGCTGTTCCAGTTCTCGACACCGAGAATCTCGTCGTCGACCAGCGGGAGAAACAGATTGATGTAAGCCGCGATTCCATGCGGATGATCAGGGATCGAAGCCGCCCTTTCTACATCACCGGAACCGAGATAGAGATCGAGGTGCCGTTCTCGGGTGAAGCGGAAGCATTCAAGATTCAGCCCAACCCATACACCCTCAGCCCCCCACTCGCCTCGGTGCGTGGTACGACCCTGGCGTTCAGCATCGCCGGGACCAATCTAGATGCTGATGGTGTTCGCACTCAGATTGATCGAACAGTCTCAGCGATTCAGTCCTATCTGGATAATCTCCGAGTCAATGTCGCAGGGCTGAACGAACAGCTGCCTGGGGAAGCTCGTGCGGCTATCGAGGCCAGGCGTACCAAGCTGCTTGCCAATCGAAACATGGTGGCCACACTCGGATTCAAGATGAAAGAGCGCCCGAACGCTTCGAAGACATTCGTGACTACAGAGGTTCGTCGAAAGATTTCTCCTGTGATGCCTATGGCCAGCTCAGCGCCGTTCAAACCCGAACCTGCGTTGGCCACGGCGGACTATGAACACATTCTGGGAGTCATGCAGAACATGACCCAGGTCATGGAGCTCAGCCCGTCGGCCTTTCACGACGTAGACGAAGAGGCGCTTCGTTCTCACTTCCTCGTACAGCTTAACGGTCACTATCAAGGTCAAGCTACCGGAGAGACATTCAACTATGAAGGAAAGACAGATATCTTGATCCGCTCCGAGGGCAAGAACATCTTCATTGCAGAGTGCAAGTTCTGGTCGGGGCCCAAGATGCTCACAGAGACAATTGATCAGTTGCTAGGCTACAGCTCCTGGCGGGATACGAAGACAGCAGTCGTACTGTTTAATAGAAATCGAGACTTCTCCAAAGTATTGTCGGCCATACCGGAGACAATGCGTTCCCATGCTCAGTACAAGCGGGACCTTCCAGGGGCAACTGAGACGACGTTTCGGTATCAGTTTGCGAACCGAGACGATCGCAATAGAGAGCTTTTCCTCACGGTGCTCGCATTTGACGTGCCGACGCCGCGGCAGCAGTGATGCCTAACCTCTCGCCCAACCGGGCAAAACAAATGGGGCAGACCCCTTAAACTCTTGAACGAGTGTAAAGCAAGAGGTATGAGGGTTTGGCGGTGAAAGGTTAGCTATGAACCAGGACTGGATTCTCCAAACAAAAGAATCTCGCCGAATCTTCGCCAATGCCACATGGGTTCCATTGCGATCGTCTTTTAACGATGAAAAAGGTCACGCTCGGGTTACTGAGGTAGGTTATGTCAGCGAATTCTTTGGATGCGGATCGGTCGCATTCCCGCCCGAACACCGAGAAATCGCAGAGCGACTAAGCTGGAGTGATATTGGCAGCGGCCACAGTGCGCGACCGTATGCTTACGAAGATGGTCACTACTCATCTATCGATCAGTACCAATACAACGACAAAGAAGCAATCGGCGTCGAGCTTGTTTTCGAACACCATCAGCCCGTAGTCGGCGGAACGCTGTGGATACTGAACCCTGACTTGGTCGTCGCTCTCCATCTCATAAAAGAGGGAAACACCTGGGTCAGGCCAGAAGAAAACTTCGTTGTCGTGGCTCGTGAGGTTCTCGATGAAAAAGGAAATCATCGCCTAATCGAGATCAAGCGTGAATTTCTCATCGACTATTTGGCGGCAAGGAACCTTTCACTTCGCCTCTCCTATTACCGCCAAAGAGTAGAAAATGTCGAGGCACTTGAAGGCAGCGAATACGCAAATCTAGAGAATCGACAAGAACAGCGGGATGGCGGGAGATTTGAACTCCTGATTCGTAGTTTGAAAGATGTCTATGGCGGAAGTTGGGCTTCGTTCCGAGTCTGGAGAACTGATGTCGACGCGGATGAAGATGCTCCAGTGATGGGGCCGGAAAGCGATAACAATACCGCATCTGAAAGCTCGAAAGGGCATTGGAGTGGCTACGAAGGTGTGCGGATAGAGGGCGAGTTCTGGCGAGACGAATGGATCGATCATCAAGGGCGAAGCGTGCGTGTTCGAGGAGATGCGGATCAGACTCTACCGCAATTCATCGTGGAGACCGACGGGACGCGAATGGCATCTGCGGACTTAGACGATGAAGACATTGGTCGATGGCTCTGGTTTCGTTCTAGCGTAGTTAGCGATCTTCTCAGTCACCGCGGTATTTCTCTTGAGTGGTATACGGCAGAAACTGGTGGTATTCGCTCCACGTCTGGGCATGTGACGCACTTCGGCATTAACTCCTCGGATTTGATAACGGTCTACGCCTGTGATGTTGCCCGTCTTGCCGCATGGGAGCAGCACATTTGGGCCGCTCATAATGTTGTTCCGGATGGGAAAGTTTCAAATGAGTTGCTAGAAGCGCAGGTTAGAGCTCGGCCAGCATCTACACATGCTGTTGAAGGCATGCTATTCGAGAGCATGCGGATGCTAGAGGCGGGTTTTCGTCAAGAGTTCAGCATTTCCCTGTTCACTCACGACATAGATGATGCAGCAGTCATGCAACAGGTTTCCCGTTTCGCGAGCAAGGATCAAGCCTCATTACTGAGGGTGGCGAAAGAGCTTGTTCGTGTGTTCTCGGATCGGCTTAATGTTCGCGAGCTTCGCAAGCTTTCAAGCCATGCAGAGAAGGAAAAGCTTGGTTCAAACAAGCTTCTTCAGGATGTATTGGCCAAGAAGGTTGGGGCTGAAAAAGCCCGCAACATCTTTGGTGCGATCGCTGGCGCATATGACATGCGAGTAGGTGATGCACATCCGACCGGATCAAAAATTGGAGATGCGATAAAGGTTGCTGGAATTGACGAGAGCAGTTCGTTCATGAGGCAGGGCGAACAACTAATTTGCAATTTTGGACGATCAGTTTGGTCGATAGGCAAATTGCTTTTTGGGCAATCGAAAAGTTAAAGAAGCTAAGCGAAAACAAAGGGGGCAGGAACCATTATTTGGACTGGGGGGAGGAAAGAGGGACATTCTACATTTCCGGCGGTGTCGAGCGCCGGGTAGGAGCCATCACCTTCTCTCCTGAGGACGGCATGTGATTAGACTTCATGGTTTTATCGGGTATGGCGCATTACTCAAGACCATTGATAGCGTGTTACGCGGAAGAAATTGGCAGATCCTGTTCTTATTCGGATCGCCTAAACATTGTTAGGGCTCACGGAAAGATGTCGCTTACAGTCTACGGGATCCACAATTATCCTCATGACTTTGCGGTAACGAAAGTCAATGCGCCACTTAATCAATGTACATTTCTCCTCGACTTTAGTCGCAAGCTTGAAAGGCAGCGCTGGCTGTTCCGTAGAAACAAATGGGTTGGCATCACCGTCGGCTTGCTAGTTCCGGTAGTCCATCTGGGCGAGCGGCATGGTGGCTTTGTTATTAGTTTGAGTCGGGGTGAACCATATTTCACAGATATTCCGAAGCTCTGGAAGCAACACTTTGGGACGAGCAGTTCACGGGAGATCCAGCAAGCGACGGTTTGGAGATTGTGGCTGACTTTGGCCAGCACTTCCCGAACGATTGCTCATAGCAAAGGAAAAATGACAGAGGGAACAAAGGTGTCAGACACCATTGTTTCTTCGTATTTCCATTCGGGAGAAGACAAGGGTGTCAGGCACCGTTGTCTTCTCCGCCCTATGCGTAAGATAACGCGATCTAACAACCTGTTGCAGCGGACCATCCGCTGCGCGGCCCGCCATTGAATTGGAGTGTTAGGCGGCGACAATGAATCACCGCGGGCCTCCGCGCAGCAACGTAGTTCGGATATGCCATCGTTGTACAAGTTCATCGCAAGTCCCGAGGTCGTGCAGTCTATTTTAGGCGGGATGGTCAAGTTCACGCCGATAGCCGAGCTTAACGATCCCTCTGAGCTGGTACCAAATATGGACATGCAAGAAGTCCGCGACTCCTTGACCCGACTCCGGGCGGAAGGATACTCCGACGTTGACATGCTGCATCTGCAGCAACAAGAACACCTTCTCCAAACACTTGCACCAAGATTCCAAGCGGTTCGAGCACCCGCTACGAAGTCGGAAGCCTCTCGACTAATCCGTTCCTCGTTCTACGACTCGCTGTCAACTCTGGAGCACCTGCTGAGTGAAACAGCTCGAGAGATGTCATCGAAGGTCGGCCTATTCTGCCTGTCACAGCGATTCGATTCACTTCCAATGTGGGCCCACTATGCGGCCAACGCTTCAGGTCTAGCTATAGAGTTCAAGGACCTAGAGCAGGTATTCCCAGGCGATGAAACGGGAGTACTTCGGGTACCAACACCAATCACTTACCAAGGCGAGTCATTTGGGGTCACGTTCGACCCTCAGTCCCATCGATCATTGTTTTTTGCCAAGTTTCAGGACTGGAGTTATGAACAGGAAGTGCGCGTCGTGCTTCCTTTGTCGGATTGCAGTAGGCACAACTTGTTCGGCAAGGATCTGTACACGTACCAAATACCGAAGACCTGCATCGTCCGGATTGTTCTAGGCTGGAATATGAGCCAGGCGAATCAGTTAGCCGTCAAGGAGCAGGTGAAGGCGCTTAATCCTACTGTCTCCATCACTCACGCGTACATTCGCAAAGGAAGGGTAAGCCTTTATTCATCCTCATGATGTAAATAATATGGGTGGCCCTCACATCGACGCATTGCGGATATCTCCGCTGTTCACGTCCAGCGACTGGTCCGCCTTGGAACGCGATTCCCACCATGATTGGGCCAAGGCAGCAGCCATGGTCAAGGATCGGCTAGACGGCCGCTTCCTGCGCTACGCCGGGAACTGCCTTCGTTCGCCGTATTCAGGATTCGTAGTGCTTGCCATCGACAGCCTGTTGATCGAGACCCTCCAGCAGTTCCGTGAGGGCATTACGGATGGGCATGGGAAGTCGAAAGATATGGTAATGCGGTTCCTGGCGGGCCAACGATTCCAGCCTGCATTCGATCAGGTAGCCCGGAAAGCATACTACTCGGACATTCGGTGTGGACTCCTGCATCAAGCCGAGGCTAAAAGGATGTGGCTAATTCGTCGGGGACAGGACGCTATGCTGCAGCGGTTGCCGGACGGACAGGGGTATGTCATCGACGTACGTTTCTTTCATAAAGCGGTTCGAAGCAGCATGAATGACTATCTTCGCGAGCTATGCCGGCCAACGAGCAACGAATTGCGGGCCAATCTATGGATCAAGATGAACCACATATGTAACGTGAGAATCCAGCGGGGCACAGTATAACAGTGAAAAAGGGACAGGCTACTTTGTTTCCGTGCGACGGCGGCGGACTATGGATTCGAGCTTCAGCTTGACGGTGGGGTGTCCTTAAACCCTACTCGTGGCCTAGATGGGAGTTGTGGCTTAAGAGAAAGAAGCCTGAGCTAGCCCAGGTTTCGTGGACACCAGGTTAAGAGTCACTGCTCCGTCGCTCAAACTCCAGCGGACTCAGATACGCCAGACTCTGATGGAGCCGCTGGCGATTGTAGAACCCTTCGATAAACGCGAAGATTTCCCGGCTCGCCTCATCCCGCGTGTGATACGTCCGGTGATGGACCAATTCATTCTTGAGCGTACTGAAAAAGCTCTCCGCCACCGCATTGTCATAGCAGTTGCCCTTCCGGCTCATGCTCGGGATCATGCCGAGACTCACGAGCTGCCGTTGATAGGCCAGGCAGCTATATTGCGCGCCTTGATCGGAATGATGGATCAAGCCTGGCCGAATGCGGCGTTGGCGTACCGCCATTGCCAGGGCATCCAGCGTCAGCTGTTGATCGGGCCGGGCACTCATGGCCCAGCCGATCGCTCGGCGCGAATACAAATCCAAGAGCACTGCCAGATACAACCAGCCCGCTCGCGTCGGCACGTGGGTCACGTCACCGACCCACACGCGATTGAGTCCGGTCGTGACAAAGCGTTGCTGGAGCCGGTTAGGTGCCGGTGGAGGCAACTGATGGTGTTCGACGATGACGCGGAAGCGCCGAACCCGTCGGGCTTCGAGCCCCGCGAGTTTCCGTAGTCGGGCGACCCGATGGCGGCCGCAGCGAATGCCACGCGCCTTCAGCATCCGCCAGAGTTTCACGGCGCCGTACCCTTCGCGCGTCTGCTGATGCATGTCCCGCAGGACTGGGAGCAGGTGTTGATCCTCTGCGACTCGCGCACTCACGGGTCGGTCCCGCCAGGCGTAGTAGCCGCTGCGACTCACCGCGAGAGCTGCACACAAGCGACTGACGCGATGGATCCGTTCCTGGTTCCGGATAAACGCGTATCTCACGTGGACTCCCTCGCAAAGAACGCGGCGGCTTTTTTTAAAATGTCGCGCTCCTCCGTGACCCGAGCCAACTCCCGTTGGAGCCGCGCGAGTTCCGCGGCGGATTCGGCTTGCCGACCGGAACCCGGGAAGGCCCCGCCATGTGTGGCCACTTCCTTCTGCCATTTATAGAGACGATTGCGTGGAACACCGAGCTCACGGGCAATCTCGGCCGCGGGCCGTTGGCCCGCATTCAGCAGCAGCACAGCTTGTCGCTTAAACTCGGGGGTGAACCGTCGTCGTTGGCCCATGTCACACCTCCTCGGGGGACTATCGTGCCCCCATTTGAGGTGTCCGTCAAACCCGGGCTAGCTCAGCCTGTCCCCTTTCTTTAGGCTCTAGTGCCCCGTCACCGGGTAGTTCAGCGCTCGGAGCAGAGCTTTCCCGAGGACATGCAATGAGAAGCCCTTCTCAATGAATTCGACCACACCCAGCTCTCGTGCCTGCTGTTCGTCCGTCTCCGTCCATCGACCTGTCAGGATGATGACCGGATGGTTCGGATTGACCGCGTGGATTTGTCTGAGCACGTTGATGCCATCGATGTCAGGTAGTTTTAAGTCGAGGATCGTCACATCCGGGCGATCCTGCCGAAACAGTTGGAGTGCCTTTTGGCCATCGTGCGCGATCACCACCTCATGCCCCTTGCGCGCTAAAACGGTCCGGAGCAGGTCGCGCATTGATGGTTCATCGTCTACCACAAGGATCGTGGCCATGATGGACCTCCGTTTTGTCGCTTCGTACTCAATGGCAGCGAGGATAGCAGTGACAAATGAGTGATAATTCGTTAAAGGAATATCATGCGTTCGCACAATCGAACAGGGTAGTTTGACATGTATCGTTGGCCCTAGTAGGCCTACGAGCCTGTTCTGAATCGGAGGGGAAGGAAACAAAGGGGGGCAGCTCAGACCCCTTAAATCATCTGAAAGTGTGAGTGGAATTTCTACAGAGGTTCGTATGGATGCGAGTTTTTGGAAAGACAAATGGGAACGCGGCGAGATTGCGTTTCACGAACGTGAAGCGAACCCGCTACTGGTCAAATATTTCAAAGAGCTGTCTTTGGCCAAAGGCAGTCGGGTATTTGTGCCGCTGTGCGGGAAGACCCTTGATATCGCGTGGCTCCTGTCTCATGGCTATCGTGTTGCCGGGGCTGAGTTGAGTGAGATCGCGGTGAAGCATCTATTTGAGGGGCTTGGGGTGGAGCCGAAGATATCTGAGGTGGGGCGCGTTCAGCGTTACCGTGCGCAGAATATCGCGATCTTTGTTGGCGATCTATTTGATGTGACTCACGAGATGCTTGGCCCGGTCGATGCCATCTATGACCGAGCCGCGTTGGTGGCCCTGCCCAAAGACATGCGCGATCGATACACGGAGCATCTCGTGCAGATTTCCGACAACGCGCCGCAGTTGGTGATCGCCTACGAATATGACCAAAGTGTGATAGGAGGCCCGCCCTTTTCCGTGAGCAACGACGAAGTCCGGCGGCACTATACCGATAGTTACGACCTCACGTTGCTTGTCAGTTCCGATGTCCCCGGTGGATTGAAGGGGAAATGTCCTGCAAAAGAGCATGTGTGGATCTTGAAGAATGACTAGCCCAAGAAGAAAAAACATAGACATTCTACATTTCTGACGTTGGCGAGCGACGGGCAGGATCCAGCATTTCTTGAGTGAGAGAGTCAAGGTGGTCAGACCTCACGGCGTGCCGAAACTCACATCATGAAAACGCAGTACTACACAGCCACGAGTCTTGACGGATTCATCGCAACTGAAGACGACTCGCTGGAGTGGCTGTTCCCTCTCGGTGATCTGGGCAAGAAAAAGGTTCCATGAACTATTCATCTTTCCTTCGGGTGGCAGTGCTAGCCTGCTGGTCCATTCTTGCGATCGAATAACATATTTGTTAGTATCGGCCAGTGGACTACACCATCACTTACTACAGTGAAGCCGTGCGGGGATAAATTTTGGCTCTCCCCGACACACTGGCTGCTCGGTATATCGTGCTCACGAGGAGGATGGTTGCTCTTGGGCCATATTTTGGCGAGCCTCATACGAAAGCCTTCGGTGAGGGTCTGTTCGAGCTGAGGCTTAAAGGGGCTGAAGGCATTGCCCGCGTGTTCTTTTGTGCGCTTGTCGGCAAGCGCATCGTCATGCTGCACAGCTTCATCAAGAAGTCAGACAAAACACCTCTTCGAGAGCAGACGATTGCGGAGCGCCGTTTGAAGGAGATCAAACATGCAAAGTCATAACCAGCTTATCAAGAAGCTCATGCGTCGTCCCGGCGTTCGTGCGGAGGTGGAACGCCTTGAACGTGAGGAGTCTGCGCTTCTCGATGCGCTGCTCAAGGCCAGGCAAGCAGCGGGGCTCACACAGGCTCAAGTTGCTGAACGTATGGGCACCCAAGCGCCAGCCGTCGCGAGGCTTGAGCGCGCCCTAGCAAGCGGCAAGCATTCACCGTCTGTGGCCACGCTGCGTAAGTATGTCAAAGCTTGCGGCAAACGCCTCGTGCTGAGAGTCGCATGAAGAGTCTCATCCATCGTTATGAGAAAACAAAAAGCAGACTCCTTACATCATCTGTATAGGCGAGTGAATTTCTAAGGGGTTCTTATGGATGCGGATTTCTGGAAAGCTAAATGGGAGAAGGGTGAGATTGCGTTTCACGAACGTGAAGCAAGCGCGCTCCTGGAGAGAAAAGCTGGGACATTCTACATTTCTGGCGTTGGCGAGCGACGGGCAGAAGCCATCACTTCTTGAGTGAGGGAATCACGGTGGTCAGACCTCACGGGGTGCCGAAACTCACATCATGAAAACGCAGTACTACACAGCCACGAGTCTTGACGGATTCATCGCAACTGAAGACGACTCGCTGGAGTGGCTGTTCCCTCTCGGTGATCTGGGCAAGAAAAAGGTTCCATGAACTATTCATCTTTCCTTCGGGTGGCAGTGCTAGCCTGCTGGTCCATTCTTGCGATCGAATAACATATTTGTTAGTATCGGCCAGTGGACTACACCATCACTTACTACAGTGAAGCCGTGCGGGGATAAATTTTGGCTCTCCCCGACACACTGGCTGCTCGGTATATCGTGCTCACGAGGAGGATGGTTGCTCTTGGGCCATATTTTGGCGAGCCTCATACGAAAGCCTTCGGTGAGGGTCTGTTCGAGCTGAGGCTTAAAGGGGCTGAAGGCATTGCCCGCGTGTTCTTTTGTGCGCTTGTCGGCAAGCGCATCGTCATGCTGCACAGCTTCATCAAGAAGTCAGACAAAACACCTCTTCGAGAGCAGACGATTGCGGAGCGCCGTTTGAAGGAGATCAAACATGCAAAGTCATAACCAGCTTATCAAGAAGCTCATGCGTCGTCCCGGCGTTCGTGCGGAGGTGGAACGCCTTGAACGTGAGGAGTCTGCGCTTCTCGATGCGCTGCTCAAGGCCAGGCAAGCAGCGGGGCTCACACAGGCTCAAGTTGCTGAACGTATGGGCACCCAAGCGCCAGCCGTCGCGAGGCTTGAGCGCGCCCTAGCAAGCGGCAAGCATTCACCGTCTGTGGCCACGCTGCGTAAGTATGTCAAAGCTTGCGGCAAACGCCTCGTGCTGAGAGTCGCATGAAGAGTCTCATCCATCGTTATGAGAAAACAAAAAGCAGACTCCTTACATCATCTGTATAGGCGAGTGAATTTCTAAGGGGTTCTTATGGATGCGGATTTCTGGAAAGCTAAATGGGAGAAGGGTGAGATTGCGTTTCACGAACGTGAAGCAAGCGCGCTCCTGGAGAGAAAAGCTGGGACATTCTACATTTCTGGCGTTGGCGAGCGACGGGCAGAAGCCATCACTTCTTGAGTGAGGGAATCACGGTGGTCAGACCTCACGGGGTGCCGAAACTCACATCATGAAAACTCAGTACTACACAGCTACAAGCCTTGACGGATTCATCGCCACCGAAGACGACTCGCTGGAGTGGCTCTTTCAGCTCGGTGACATCAATGAAACGAGCTATCCGGACTTCATTCAGGAGGTCGGCGCTCTTGCAATGGGTTCATCCACGTACGAATGGATGTTGCGACACGTCATCAAGCCCGGAACCGGGTCGGCTGCGCCCTGGCCATACTCCCAGCCAACCTGGGTGTTCTCGTCTCGTCTGTTGCCGGGTGTGCCCGGAGCGAATCTGCACTTCGTGCAAGGGGACGTTCGTCCCGTTCACGCTCAGATGATCAAGGCTGCCGGCACCAAAAACGTGTGGCTTGTCGGAGGCGGTGATTTGGTCGGTCAGTTCCATGATGCGGGGCTCTTGGATGAAATTATTGTGCAGGTGGGGTCAGTGACGCTTGGCTCGGGCAAACCACTGCTTCCGCGCCGAATCGCATTTCCCCCGCTGGCCCTGACCGCAGCGCGAGCCATTGGAGCAGGATTCGCAGAACTGCGGTATAACGTGCCGCGCAAATCGTGACTGCAAGATGTTCACGCCGTCGTCACCCCTGTTAGTTCGAACATCTGCCCGAGCGGAGTAGAATCGATGCGAGTTCAGGTCTATCGATCATTGTCCTCGCTCTTTTGGCTCTGCTTGCTTCTCATCGGGGCGCCGGTCTCTGCGGGGCTGATCTGGCTGTGGGATCGCGTCACCGGCCACCTTCCGGGGCGCGCCGCGGGCGGGACGTTGATCGCGGTCGGCATTGTGGCGGCCTGGGGAGTGTCTGTTGCGCTCCACATTCGGCGGCTGCACACCGGTGGGCGATAACAGTGCCAGGAGTCAGTTCCGGAAGAAGAAATAGGGGTGTTCTACTGAGAGGTCGGATATGAATGCAAACGAGATTGCCGTACTGGCAAAGGCCGCGCTGGACGGCTCGATGCCGTTTCCTGAAATAGTTGGCAACCTCATCGCCAACGGTGTCGAGTATTACCACGTGGACTACGCCACTGGTTCATTCACCTTCTACAGCGCATCGGGGGCAGCCGTGGTAGCGCCTCTCACATTCGAGAAACTGCCCTCGATATCGGAGGACTTCGATGTGGGCGCACTCAAGGCGGCCATTCTCGACAGTCAACAGCACGGGCAAAAGTTTCGGGCATTTTGCGAGCGTGCCATACAGGCCGGGGTGCAGGGATATATCGCGTATCTTCGAGGCAAGCGAGTCACATATTTCGGGCGTCAAGGGGATCAACATACCGAGTGGTTTCCCGGCGCAAGGCCACATGATGCCTAACAGGGTGAGAAAAATGTGTCAGGAGTTATTTCCCAAGCTGAATCCGTCATCAAGGAAGGCGTTCGGCCTTTGGGGGCATAGGGTGCCGCCGATCCGCATAAGAACCCGCGATCAATGATCCCACAATCACAACGTATTGAACCGGCATCGGGTAGGGCGTAGTGTTCGCAAACGTAGGAGCGGGTGATGCGGACAGAAATTAGCCGATCCGGTTCTTACGCGGATTAGCCTAAATATGGTTAGGCGGCAGTGCCGATGAGGCTTTCGAGCGGAATGTGTAAGCGTCCATGCAGTCGGCGAATCATCTCCAGGGATAGGCTTCGTTTCTTGGCCAGAATTTCAGACACCCGTCCGCGCCCGCCGAGCAGCGCTTCCAGGTCTTTGCGTGTCATTCCAAGTTGATCCATCCGAAACTTGATGGCCTCGATGGGATCTGGCGGACACAGGGGATAGTGCTTCGCTTCGTACGATTCAACGAGTGTCGTTAAGACGTCCAACTCATCCCCTGCTTTGGTGCCAGGCTTGGCATCCATGAGGTGCTCGATGCGATGCAGTGTGCGCTCATAGTCTCGTTTGGTTTTGATGGGAGCGATCGTCATGGCGCCTCCTGAGTATCGTCAGATAGTGGTGGCATCGATTGCGTCATAGCCTGCGTGAGTCCCGACGAAACGGATGTAGACGATTCGATAGGGATAGTTGATCTTCACGATCAAGCGATATTGATTCCCTGCCACATTGAACACCACTCGGTTATCCTGAAGCACGCTCGCCGACCGAAACTGGGTTTTGACTGCCGAGGGGGTTGCCCAGTCAGCCCGCGCCACTTCTTGATGCCAGGCTTCCAAAGGATCTTTTGCTTTGGGGTGCCGTTTCCAGAATGTGCGAAGGGTCCGTTTGGCAATGATTCGCACGGAGCCACAGTACCACGATCCCAATATGGGAGCAATAGGGTGGGTAGGAAGGAGAAAAGTGTCAGAAGTCATGTCCAAGCCCGAACGGTCCAGAAATCGTTGGGGCATCGCGATGTCAACACGACGATGATCTATACACATGTTCTTCATCGAGGGCTGGTGGGTGCCCATAGCCCGCTGGATGGGATGTGAGCCCATTCAGGAAGGACTGTTATGCCGATCCGCATAAGGCCGCATGATAAATGATCCTTCAGGCGCAGTTCATTGAAAAGGCAGTGGTCGTGGCGTATTGTTTGCGAACCGTAGCGGCGAATGAGAAAAATGTGTCATGAGTCGTTTCCCAAGCTGAATGCGTCATCAAGGAAGGCGTTCGGTCTTCGGAGGCCATTGAGGTAAAGAACAGGTTTCAGAAACCATTGGCGGTGCGGCGCGTTTCACCGATCATACTGCTGTGTGTGAGGAGGTGTTGCGCGAGTGAGTCTCGCCTGTTGGACGGCAGGTCGCTGATCGGAATGTTGTATCGTGTTGGTGCGGATCTGGTATTGTTCACGCACTTTCTTTTTGCTGCGTTCGCAGTTTTCGGAGGAGTGTTGGTGTTTTTCGATCCCGCATGGGCGTGGGTGCACATTCCGGTGGTGTTCTGGTCGTCGGTGGTGAATCTCATGAGCTGGACTTGCCCGTTGACGCCGATTGAGAATGTCCTGCGCACTCGCGCCGGCCAGCTCGGCTATGCGGGTGGCTTTGTGCAGCACTATATCGGACCCGTCGTCTACCCGCGCGGCATGCCGCGTCAGTTGGAACTCGTGGCTGGCGTGTCCATTGTGGCCGGCAATGTGTTGGTCTATGCGATCATTCTTGCATGGGCTGTACGGTGACTTGGTGTCTACGGCAAGAATCGTAATTGACACCGTGCTGACGAAAGGAAATATGTTGAGTATGGATTGGGATGAGAAATACCAAAAGGGCGAGACGGCCTGGGATAAGGGTGCCCCGTCGCCGGCGATGAGGCAGTACCTGGAGCGGCATGATGTGCAGGGGCGGGCGCTGGTGCCGGGCTGCGGCCGCGGGCATGAGGTGGCGCTGGCGGTCGAGCACGGGCTGGATGCGACGGGATTGGACATTGCGCCGACGGGGGTGGCGGAGGCCCGCGCGAAGTATCCCCATCTGGCGGAGCGCTTCGTGATGGGGAATTTGTTTGATCCGCCGAAAGAAATGCGCGGCGCGTTTGATGTGGTGCTGGAGCATGCCTGCATGAGCGGGCTGCCTCCGACGCTGCGAGCCGACTACCGGCGTGGCATCGATCTCACGCTGCGGCGTGGCGGTGTGCTGATCGGGGTGTGGTTCATCAATCCGGCGCTCGATCCGGGGAATGAGGGGCCGCCCTTCCCGTTCAGCGTGGCGGATCTGACGGCGCTCTTCGCGGAGGGCTACGAGATCGTGGAAGATTATGTGCCGGATGTGGCCTTTCCCGGTCGCGAGGGCCGTGAGCGGGTGCGCGTGCTGCGGCGCGTGGGGTGATGAGATAGGGCAGCCATTTTCATCTTCCAGAACAACTATCATTCGCCAATCACCAGCATGCCCATTCCAGACTTCATTCAATCTCTCCGCTCCAAGATCGGTACGGAGTTGCTGCAGGTTTCCACTGTCGCGGTTCTCGCCTCTGACGACCAGGGGCGTCTCTTGTTGATTCAGGACAAGGCCTCAGGTCTGTGGGGCGCCCCGGGGGGCATCGTCGAGCCCCTTGAGATGCTCGCTGACGCGGCGGTGAGGGAGACCTGGGAGGAGGCCGGAGTCTTTGTCGAGTTAACTCACCTTCTTGGCGTCTTTGCCGGAGAACATTTTTCCGGTACCTATGACAACGGCGACCGGATGGCCTGTGTGTCGACCGTCTTCGCTGCGCGCCCGATCAACGGCACGCCTCGCCCGGATCATGCTGAGACGGCCGATGCGCGGTTCTTTCATTCCGACGAGATCGCAGCGTTATCCTGTCAGCCGCATTTCCACGTGATTCGTCAAGCCCTGAACCAGGGCCGATCCCAGGCCTACTTCAAGCCCGCCACCTGGCAGCCCAGCGGTAGCTAGTCTCTCGATACCTATTGTGGCGCTTCGCCTCACGTATTCATGGGCCGAAGGGTTATTCTTGACGATAATCATGCGTAGCGTTACTATGGGCGCCTGTGATCAAGTCATTTAGCTGTATCGATACAGAGGCGCTTTCGAAGGGCACGCAGGTTCGGCGGTTTGCCAACATTGCGGTTGTGGCACGGCGCAAGTTGAGGCAGGTAGAGATCTCTACCCGGCTGAGTGATTTGCGAGTGCCGCCCGGGAACCGGCTGGAAGTGCTGAAGGGTGATCGTGCGGGGCAGCATAGTATTCGCATTAATGACCAGTTCAGACTCTGTTTTCGATGGACGGACACCGGAGCTGAAGGTGTCGAGATTGTGGACTATCATTGAATGAGGGAAGCGATGCGCAAGCTTAAACCTGTGACTCCCGGCGAGCTTTTGCTGGAGGAATTCTTGAAGCCGATGGAGATCAGTCAATATCGGCTGGCAAAGGAAGTCGGTGTCCCGGCGCAGCGGATCGGCGACATTGTGGGCGGCAAGCGTTCTATTACGGCCGACACTGACTTGCGTCTCTGTCGGTTCTTCGGTTTGGCGAATGGCTATTGGTTGCGGGCTCAGGCTGCCTACGACACGGAAGTTGCCGAGCGGGCGCTGGGTCCGAAGTTGTCGAAGATCAAGCCATGGGCTGGATTAAAGGCATTGAAGGTTGCCTCCTGAGTCGTCCCCTCCGCAGATATGCCCATTCCAGACTTCATTCAATCTCTCCGCTCTAAGATCGGCACGGAGCTGTTGCAAGTTCCGACCGCGATGGTCTTTGCGTACGACGACGGCGGGCGGCTGTTGCTGATTCAAGACAAGGACTCCGGTCGCTGGAGTGCGCCGAGCGGGATCATCGACCCGCATGAATTGCCGTCTGACGCGGCGGTACGGGAGGCGTGGGAGGAAGCCGGAGTCTTTGTCGAGTTGACCCGCATCCTCGGCGTCTTTGCGGGTGAGCATTTCTCCAAGACCTACGACAACGGCGATCAGCTCGCCGCCGTTACGACGGTGTTCGCCGCGCGTGTCATTCGAGGGACGCCTCGTCCGGATCACGAGGAGACGTCCGATGCGTGCTTCTTCATTCAGAGCGAGATCGACGCGCTGTCCTGCTCCACGCACTTTCTCGTCATCCGCAAGGCCGTTAATCAGAACCAACCCCAGCCCTACTTCAAGCCGTCCACCTGGCAGCCGTCAGGCCTATAACCATTCGTCCGACGAATTCCTGCCTTGACAAGTGATACCTGTAAAAGTAACACTTGTTAATGGGCAAAGTTCGTCGAGGAGGATATGTGTTCGTCACTTGGAAGGGCGATCACACTCCTAGGCATGTCCATGTCTATCGGGACGGCGTCTTGATTGTGAAATGGGATCTTGATCATGGGCAGCCGATGGTCGGCAAGGTTGCGAGACGAGTACGTCTGTTGATTCAAGAATTGGAACGCGAGGGGGCGCTATGAAGATTCAAGCCGTGAGCTTGAACAATCGCAAGAAGGCATTCCAGATCAAGACGGCCAAGCAGACGTTCCAGCTTCCGTATTCAAAGGCGGATCTGAAGCCAAGTGCTGCCGATCCGATTGTTCGGGTCTATGTCGATAAAGAATTGGGGAATGAGGGTTTCACGTATGTCCTGAAGTCCGGCAAGGAGGGGACGGTCCATGGTGAGCAGGTACTAGCCTATAATCAGGATCCCCATTATCTGCGGGATGCCTTGCTGTATAAGCTGACGGTTGAAGCACAGAAGCGGGTTGAGGCGAGTGCTTTGTCGAAGCGCGAGATCATTCGACGACTAGAAACTTCGGCCACGCAGTTCTATCGGTTGATCGATCAAACCAACTATAGCAAGTCAGTGGACCAACTTCTGTCGTTACTGCATGTCTTGGATTGCGATGTTGAACTCTTGGTGCGAGCGAAGCGGGTTCCAGGGAAAGCTGCGTAGTCTAAGGCAAGTCTGTTCCGTCGGCCGAAGCTCCTTTAAGGGTCCCATCTGACGGCCCTGTTCTTTGCCGGTCGATCAACTCACCGATAGTTTTGTCTTCTACTTGGCCGAACACGTCCCCTTTATTACCCGCTACACGATTCGCCGCAGGCCAGGCACTTGCTGCATGAGGGCGACGAGGCTGAAGGTAATGGCGCAGGTGAGGAAGAGGGTGACGGGTACGTAGTAGGGCGGACGGAGCAAGACCGGCACTGCGAGGAAGTATCCGTAGCGCAGCAATTCCACCACGATGGGGTGGGCCACGTAGACACCGAGCGTCAACGGCGCGAGTGTCTGTGCCATGGATTCGACTCTGGGCGAAATCGTCCCCTGCAGGGTCAGCAGGAAGAGGCCGACGGCCATGACCATGTCGGTGGGGCTGAAGTCCTCGTAGAAATAGAAGGCCCAGCGGTCGTCGTACCCGCGCGTCGAGACGAGAATGGCGGTCAGGAGCGTGGTGATCGCGGCGGCGAGCACGATCGCGAATGCGAGGAGGGACGGCCGCTCAATCCGGAGCCGCGCGCAATACCAGCCGGCCAGGTAATAGGTCAGATAGGGGACGAATATGGTGAAGGCGCTGGATGCGAGAAAATCAAACAGATTGGCGCCCATCGCCAACCCGGCCATGATCAGAATCAGGTCGCGCAGCTGCGAGAGGCTGAAGGTGTCGAGCGCTTTGGCGAGAAAGGGTGTGACGAGATAGAGTCCGGCGATGAGAAACAGAAAGTACAGATGAATGTAGGGCCTGCCGAGGGCCATATCACGGGCGATGATCTCGAGCGAGAGCGGCTCATGCCAGTAGAACGTGCGCCAGGCAAAATAGATCGTCGGCCAGGCGATGAGGGCCGGCAATAACCGGCTCATGCGTTTGGCCCAGAAGGCGCCATGTCCCGAATATTTCTGCGGGTCGAGCAACAGCGCGCCGCTCAGCATGACGAAGACCGGGACGCACCAGCGGGTGGCGGCGTCGAGGGCGTTGGAGAGGTGCCAGTGGATGCTGCCGAAGAGCTCGCGCTCCATGACGATGGTCGCCGCCAGGTGCAGGAGGATGACCGCGAGACAGGCGCTGACTCGCAGGACATCGTACCGGGCCGAGCGTGCATGAGGCATGGGGTGGCTATGGGGCGGCTCTGCCGGCGGGAGGGATGTCGGCGCGGTTGTCATAGGATTCGTCTGCGGAAGAGTTGCGGCCCCCGGTCAGACCGATGCGGCCGGATTGAAATGGCTTAGTCTTCTGCGCGCGTGAATCGAGCCAGTACGTTGCGGGTGATCTGCTGGACCGCCGGATTCAGCACGGATTTGCGCAGGTGCGGGGCCTGGAAATCATCGAGCCCCCAGCTCCATTGCATCGATCCGCTTGAAAAGACCAGCGCGTTGCTGGCGGCTCGATAGAGGGTCGCGGCGCCGGCGAGTTGCCCCGCGGGCATGCGTGCGACAATGTGTGTGCCGGTCGGGCTGGCGGCGCTCAGTCCATCGACTTCATATCCGGCGATGCCCGGCAGTGACGAACCTTTGGCGAGACCGGTTTGTGCGAGCATCCAGGCGTCAGCCTCCTCGATCACATACGCGCTATCGACGGGATTTTCCACTTCCAGATACATGGTGCCGAGCAGGCCTGCTTCGGGGCGACTCACGGGTGCATTGCGCCAGCGCGTGGTGGCGAGGTAATCGTTGTCCGGACTCTGGTCGGTCAAGAAGGGGTCGCGCCGGGGCGTATTCTCTTTGTAGGCCACCATGGTCTTGAGCGGTTCACCGGTGATGCGGCTGGGCTCTATGCGGATCTGCCAATAGCAGGTATTCGATGAGAAGATGCCCAGATGAATGCCTCGGTCGCGCGCCTGTTCGATGTGGCGCCGCATCTCCCAGGTCCAATATTCATCGTGCCCGATCGAGAGGAAGGCTTGGTGCGAGGCGAGCAGCGCAGGGTTCGCATGCACATCGAGGTTGGTGGCATAGGTGACGTCGTACCCTTCTTGCTCCAGCCAGCGGACCATGTTGTATTCCCAGCCTGCGGGAGACGCCGGGTAGCCGGGTGGGATGGAGTTGGAAATCAGAAAATCGCCGGCCCCGGTTCCAGAGGCTGCCGCGGGAATGGCGCTGCCGGCATAGGGACGGTTGAACGAGACCTTCGCGGCCTGGCCTCCGGGGCTGTTGAACGAATACAGCGAGCGTCCGCCCCAATTGTTGTAAGCCTGATAGGTCGTGACGCTGGCTTGGACGAGATAGGCCGAGGGGCGCTGGTCGTCTCGGACGACAAACAGAATGTAGCTCTCTTCTCCCGTGGGTTCCGCCGTCAACTTGGCCAGATAGTATCCTGACACCCATGGCTCTGCTTCCTCACGGCCGGTCGGGATGGTTTGCACGACCGGGTGTTCCCACCGGCATTCGATCAAGCCCGTTTCACTGTCTACGACAGGGGCCGGTTGTCGGTGCCCCGGCAGCTCTATCGGCTCAGACACCTGCCGCGCGCCGAGCCCTCCGTACCATCCCATGCGATAGATTGTGAGGCGGTAGGTGGGTGCGACCGAGTGGACATAAAAGCGAATCGTCTCGCCCCGGTTGACGCTGGTTGCGGACGCATAGCCTTCGATCTCATGGTTTCTGGTCGGCTTGGCCAGGATCCAGTCGCTGGTGCCGGGTTTGCGATTCTCGATTTGAACGGGATTGAGCGGGGCCGTGGATTGCCCGGTGGCGAGGGCGGGAGAGACGGCTTCGAGCGCAACCAACAGACTCCAGAGGATCTGGCGGGAGGCGAACCGCGCACGGATCGGAAGGGCGAATTCTTTGCTCCACTCGATCACCGGGGTCAGCGGAGTGAGCACGTTGGTCATGAGCCGTGAGCCTGCCCGCTGTGCGCGACCTGCCATGGTGGTGAAGGTTTCCGTGAGGCTCAGACGAAGATCCTGCTGCATTTCGGCAAAGCCGATGAATTGGTGGAGGCCGTAGATCAACAGGCCGGCATTGGCGAGAGGAAAGGCGCCGGCCATCCATCGGAACTGGGAGACGTAGTAGAGCCCCAGGGCCAGGCTGGAGAGCGCCATGCCCAGCTGCAGGGCCAGATCCAGCCCCGCCGTTCTGGTTCGTCCGGAAATTTTAGGTGTCCGACGGAACGGAATCTTGGTGCCGGCGATGGCCTGTTGCACGGAGGTGACGGCGCCGGTGAGATGGATGGGAATCAAGAGCAGATTGAGCGCGTAGACGCGCAAGAGATCCCGGAACGGCCGATAGCCCATATTCGCCAAGTCTCTGGTATAGAGGGCGAAGTAGGGCAGCGCGGCAATGAGCATCCAGGGCGTCATCAATTCAGAGGAAAACGGAATCGCCAGCAGGAGCAACACGCTCAAGGGTGCGAAGGCCAATGAGCTCAAGTAGTGGATTTGCAGCAGGGCTTGCGGAACGGTTCTCGCCTGTTTCGGTGTATGACGCAGGAAGGAGAGTAGCTTGGGGAGGATGATTAAGCCCCCGTTGGCCCACCGCGCCCGCTGGATGACCAGCGATCCGAAGTCCGGCGGGGTGGCGCTGTAGGCCAGCCGCTCGGGATGGTTATGCAGCGACCATCCTTTGGCGAGGAGATCGACGGTCGATTCGGTATCTTCAATGACCGTCCGGTCCTGGATATAGCGGCGAACGATATGCCCGCCTTCGTTGGATTCGACGCAGATCTCTTCGAGCGCCGACTTTCTCAGCAAGGCATTGGCCCCGACCCAAAAGGTTGCGCCGAAGTAGGTGAAGCCCTGGTGCACGAGATATTGAATATCGGTGGTGGCTCCGGCGGTCCGTTCCAAGACACCCGGTGCGTTGGGGAAGGCGCTGTAGGGCGTTTGGGCGACGGCCACCCGGGCATAGCCCGGCTGTTCCATCAGTCGGACCAGCGTGCTGGCGTAGTGGGATTTCAACAGGCTGTCGGCATCGAGCGTAATGACGTAGGGCGTATTGTGGATCAGGCGGCTGCCGGCCTGTGAGGAGGTTTCCTCCAGCGCGAGCCCTGTCCGGCGCATCACCGGACGGACGCGTCGGCCCATTAGACCCAAGTAGCTGTTCAAATTCATTGCTTTGTTGGGCTCGTGGGATAGGTTGCAGTATTGCTTCCGTTCAAAGACATCAAACTCGACCTGAAAGCGAGCGGCCAACTCCGTATAGGCGTCGTCGATTTCTCCGAGGAGTTGTTCGTCTGAAGAGGCCGCGGATTCCCTCCGGCAGGCGAACCACCGGGCGCTCTGTTCCCGGCAGGACTCGGCGGATTGGTTGAGCACATGTTCTACAAACCAGACATCGGTGTGTGTTTCGGTCGGGGAGTGTTTTGCCTGGGTTTCAAACCACTGCGTGGCCAGCCTGAAACAATCTGAGAGCCAGACACATTCGTCGCTGACGGTGACGGTGTGGTTTGCTTGTCTGGCCAGGAATGCCGCCCGGGCCTGGGTCATATGGCCGGCTGGTTCGTCGAGCAAGGCCTGTAATTCAAAGGGAAGGTTGCGAGCCGCCCACAATCCGGCCCGGTCGGACCGGGTTTTGGGGGCAGGAGGATCATCCAGAAGCAGCACGACCCGTTTGTTGGGATAGCTCTGAAGAGCGGCAGACAAGAGCGTTTGGCGGATGACGGGGAGTTCTTCTTTGTAAGAGGGCACCAGGACGGTGAGGGCCGGGGCCGATAGGGGATCGAAGGGTTTCGTCGGCGCCAGGGCCGACAGGCGAAACGAGGCCTCCCGTTTGAGCTGTCCAAGCCGCGCCAGTTGGTAGCACAGGTTGCCGTAGACTAGGAATCCGGCGAGCGCTCCGAAGAGCAGGGCTTCCAGCAGATACCCGATCTGACCTTGATCCAGGGCGGTCGTCGCGACCGTCCCGGTCGACCAGATCAGCAGGGCGGCGGCGGTGGCTGTGACTGCGAGAGATACCTGGGTGAAGCGGAGTTCTTTGATGTAGGAAGAGTGCGTCATAGGAAAATCCAAGGGATAAAAATGGTCCTAAGTTGGCGCGTGGACATGTGCAATCCAGATGCCGCGGTGCGGCTTCTGCCGGTATGTGAAAAAAGCTTGATAATCGGTGGATTGTAGGATTCTAGACCCGCTGATTCTGTATAAGTGTAGGGGGTAGGCCGCTACACTTATACAGAATCAGCGGGTCTAGAA
>JABFSU010000112.1 GCA_013140455.1 Nitrospira sp.
CGCAAATGGAGGAGGGCTTCGCCGAGGCGGCCGCCTTTCTCACGCTGATAGGCCAACGCCTCGTCGAGCTTGGAATCCAGGAGATTAAACTTCTCTCCGAGAATCCGCCCGAGGAGGGGCCTGCCGAAGGTGACTTGCTGTTCGGAATCGCTCACAGTGCTCCGTGCCCCGTCTCACCATTTATAGGGAGACCAAGTCCTTAGACTAACCGGCTTGAAGATCAATTCCAAGTTTCTTCGCTTAACCATAAGTAAAACAAGAACATCTTTGCTGTCGATCCAGTCCCTCTCTGACCACTGGCAAGGAAAAATCTGGAGCACAACCGCGATGAGGATCCGGGTCAACCCCGCGGGCTCACGCAGACGCTCATGACTGAAAAAACGGTGTGTGTGGAGACGCCCGACAAGCCCGGAATATGTCCCGAGGAGTGCGGAAGAGACTTATCGGAGCTCAAAGGTCATGGTGGTCTTCTGGTTGTTGCGAACCATATCGACTTTCACCGTTCGTTCGTTTTTCAATTGCTGGAACAGACTGAGCATCGTGGAAGGATCACGCACATCCACACCGTTGACCCGCTGCAACACATCCCCATACTGGATGCCGATCTTCTCATAAAAACTGGCCGGCGCGATGTAGTCCATGCGATACCCGTTGGGGGTACCATTGACCATAAAAGGCACGGCACGAGCCTGAGTCAGCAGCTTCGGCAAGTCTGCCATCGCTGCTTCAACCTCTCGTCGATCGATCACTTTTTTAATGGGAACCCCTGGCGCCGCTGCAACCGGAGCGCCGGCTGTCACAACCGGAGCCGGCGGCTTGTCGGTCGTGGAGAGTTCCAGCAACTCTTCCTGGTCGCCGCTCCGAATCACCAGGCCGTCCCGACGAATGGCGCTGACCTCCCCCAAATCCGGTATCTGATCGTGCAACCGGTAGAGCACCTGCCGCTTCGTGGCCAGTTCCTCGACAATCGCAAACACACCGCGTTCACTTCCTAAGACGACGCCTAAGAGTCGGAGCTTGTTCGCTACGCCCAAAGCCGCCCGTACCGGTGCTTGCGAAGCAGTCCCCGGCACACCGGTCATTCCAAGCGGAGCGGCGGGCAGTAGGAAAAGGCCGCTCGACTGAATTTGATCCACCCATTGCTGCGGCACAAACGCCACCGGAACAGCCGCCTGAGCAGATTGAGGAGCCGCGCCCTTCGCAGGAGGGAGAGCTAACGCTGCGGCCACAAACGCATTGATGCCATGCGCCATGAGCAAAGCGCCCACAGCAAGATAGGCGCCAATGGTCAGTCGCCGTAACGGTTGATCGCCGAGAATATCCATGCCGGTCTGTGTCTTCCAGATAAGCGAGTGTCCATCCATACTACGCATCAGATGATCGACAGGCAATACTTTTGTCGAGTTGCAGAGGCCAGATCATCCTAGCGTAGGGAGAATTATGGGGTAGGGACCCCGCGTTACGGATCATCGAGTGTACAGTGAGCGTCACCTGGGCCGCTGGCCGGAATTTGCCAAATCCTAATCTATTGATACATTAGATATGTTTGCACGGCCATCATGGTCTGGGTCTTGCTGATTCCAGTCTAGTTCAACAGTTGTGACTAAAGGAGTTGTGTCTGCATGTCTGAGTCAGACGTTCCTGAATCATCCCTCAACGACCACACAGCCGAATCGTACGAACGGGGCCTCGCCTTGCGGAAAGCCGGCCTCTTCAAGCAGGCGATCGAGCAATTCGAAAAAGCCACGAGCGATCCTGCTCTCGCTCTGAAAGCTTACGCCCAAATCGGACTCTCGCAGAAGTCCTGCGATCGATACGAAGAGGCGGTCACGGCCTTTCGCAACGCCCTCAAGTCACCCGGCGCGTCGACCAAAGACATCGTGCAAATCCTCTATGTGCTCGGCCGTACCCTTGAATCGCTCGGCCGGATCGCCGAAGCCCTCGAAGCCTATCGCTGGCTCCGGCGGGAAGACAGCCTGTATCGGGGCGTCGGGGAGCGTATCGATGCGCTGAGCACGGGACGAAGCCAGGCTGAGCAGCGATCCGCACAGAACAACACGAAAGCGGGCGCGAGTCAGCAGCTCCACGCCTGGCAGAACCTTCTGCGAAACACGAAATAATGCGTTCCTTGTTGCCCAATCGCCAGGAATGAGATAAGTATTTTCCTCAGGCATGATGCATTCAAGGACATAATCGCCCCCGTACCACATACAAACAGTTGGTGTAATCATCCGCGGCTCAGGACGGGGCTGCTGCACTGTAGTACTGCAGGCTGATCGGCCGGCAAGCCGAAGACCGATACCACGTTAGGCAAGACACACTCATATGGAGATCTGATCGTGAAAAAAGCCCTGATCACCGGCATTACCGGACAAGACGGATCCTATCTCGCCGAGTTTCTCCTGGCCAAGGGATACGAAGTCTACGGAATCATTCGCCGATCCAGCTCGTTCAACACCGGACGGATCGATCCCATCTATGAAGACCCGCACGTGCCCAACGCCCGACTGAAACTGGTCTACGGGGATTTGAACGATGCGAGTTCGCTCAACCACATCATCCGCACCATTCAGCCCGATGAGATCTACAATCTCGGGGCGCAAAGTCATGTACGTGTCAGTTTCGATATCCCCGAATATACCGGGGAAATTACCGGGTTAGGTGCCATTCGTCTCTTGGAAGCCATTCGTGAGTCGGGACTGACGCCAAAGTTCTACCAAGCTTCATCGAGCGAAATGTACGGCAAGGTGTTGGAAGTGCCGCAACGGGAAACCACCCCCTTTTATCCGCGCAGCCCCTACGGCGCAGCCAAGGTCTATGCCTACTGGATCACGGTGAACTACCGGGAAGCCTACAATCTGTTCGCCTGCAACGGCATCCTCTTCAATCACGAATCGCCGCGTCGAGGCGAAACGTTCGTGACCCGCAAGATCACCCAGGCCGCCGCGCGCATCAAGCTGGGCATCCAGAAGGATCTCTTCCTCGGTAACCTCGACGCCAAGCGCGACTGGGGTTTTGCCGGCGACTATATCGAAGCGATGTGGATGATGCTGCAGGCCGACAAGCCGGACGACTATGTCGTGGCGACAGGGGAGACGCACACCGTTAAGGAATTCCTGGAACTGACCTTCGACCGGCTCAAGCTCGACTGGAAACAGCATGTGAAGATCGATGCCAAATACTATCGCCCGACCGAAGTCGACCTCCTCATCGGCGATCCTGCGAAAGCCGAAAAAAAGCTTGGCTGGAAACCCAAGGTCGGATTTCACGAACTCGTCAACATGATGGTCGACGCGGATCTCGCGGCGGAACGCGAACGTCTCGATGGGACACGGAAAAAAGGTTGAGATTGAGGCCGAGGCTAAGGGGACCGAAGAGGGTACTTCGCGCCCACCGAGTCTGGTATTGTCATCCAGCTGGCCGACGAGATCTGGAAAGAACTTAATGCATTGATTCGTTCACTTCGCCGAACTACTCAACCTTAACCTCAGCCTAGGCCATTCTATGAATTCCTTCTGGACAGAAAAACGCGTCGTCGTCACCGGTGGGGCTGGATTTTTGGGGTCGTTCGTCGTCGAGCAACTGCGCGCCAAGGGGTGCAAGAACATCGTCATCCCACGGAGCACAGATTACGACCTGGTCCAGATGGACGCCGTCAAGCAACTCTACAGCGATGCGAAGCCGGACCTCGTCATCCATCTGGCGGCGCGAGTCGGAGGCATCGGGGCCAACCAAGCCAACCCGGGCCGGTTCTTCTACGACAACTTGATGATGGGCACGCAGCTCATCGAAGTGGGGCGCCAGGTAGGGCTCAAGAAATTCGTGGCGCTCGGCACCATTTGCGCCTATCCCAAGTTCGCGCCCATTCCGTTCAAAGAAGACGACATCTGGAACGGCTACCCGGAAGAAACGAATGCCCCCTACGGCCTTGCAAAAAAAATGATGCTCGCCCAGTCGCAGGCCTATCGCCAACAATACGGCTTCAATTCCATCGTCTTGTTTCCGGTCAACCTCTATGGACCCCGCGATAACTTCGACCTTAAGACTTCGCACGTGATCCCGGCGCTGATCCGGAAATTCGGCGAAGCCAAGGATCTCAAGAAAGACCACGTCGAACTATGGGGCGATGGCTCGCCGAGCCGGGAATTCCTCTACGTCGAAGACGCGGCGGAAGGCATCCTGCTCGCCGCCGAGCAGTACAACGACAGCCTGCCCGTCAATCTGGGAACAGGGGAGGAAGTCGCCATTCGTGATCTGGCGGAACTCATCGCCAAAGAAGTCGGCTTCACCGGTCCCATCAAGTGGGACACCACCAAACCGAACGGCCAGCCCCGCCGCTGCCTCGACGTCACCCGCGCCAAAGAACTCTTCGGCTTTCAGGCGCGTCATCGGTTGCGCGAAGGACTCAAGAAGACCGTCCAGTGGTTCCAGGACAACCGCAACACGCTTCGGGAAGTGCAGTTCTGAAGGCTAAGGTTGAGGTTAAGGCCAAGGGAGGAAGTGCCAATAAGGATAGTTATCAGTCACAACCTCTCCGCACTTCCCCCTGAGCCTCTAACCTTCCCGCCCGACAATCCTGAGCCCTGCCTCCAGCCTCAAGTCTCCCCATTCCCAACCTGTCGACAATCTTGCCTTGGCCAACGGCTTACCTATAGAGTAAAGACGGCTTAACACTGTAAGGATGTATGATGTCCACATCGACAATGACGAGCAAAGGCCAGGCAACGATCCCAAAAGACATTCGCAAACGACTGAATCTGCATCCAGGAGACCGCCTGGACTTTATCATCGAGAAAGACGGCCGAGTGGTCGTGCTCCCGGCAAGCGTTGATGCGTCGGAGTTAACGGGAATGCTCAAAGCGCCAACCAAACCGGTCAGCGTAGCCGAGATGAATCAAGCCATTCGCAAGCGCGGGGGCCGGCGATGATGGGTCTCGACACCACAGCAAGACAAGGGTCTGAACAGCATTGTTCGCACCGGATGACAAGAGTCGAGGGACAAGGTGCTAACCGCCTGATGGCGTGGAGGAAGCCATGAAACAGTTGGATCGCATCACCATGGACCCTGCGGTCATGGGAGGGAAACCCTGTATCAGGGGTATGCGAGTGACCGTCGGTACAATAGTGGGCTTGATGGCCGCGGGAAAGGCGATTGACGAAGTCTTGGCAGCCTATCCCTACATCGAACGGGAAGATATCTTGCAAGCCTTAACCTACGCAGCCTGGCGCTCAGAGGAAAAAGACCTTCCCTTGGTCTCCTGATGAAGTTTCTCGTAGTTTCTGACCAGAGCGCGTGTCATGTCGTTCGGATAGCGCGGAGGCAACAGGAATTATCCCCAGTACTCCACCCGAGATCATGTGTCCAGTTCAAAGGAGGACACCATTGTGAGAACAGCCGATGCCACAGCAGAAGTGTTCATGACCGCATTTGAGTCTTTACCGAAGTCCGAGCGTGAAGCGATCATGCAGCGACTCTTTGCCAACCCGGCATTGAAGGAAGATCTGATCGATGTGGCCACATGGTATGAGCGCCACACAGAACGGGCCATTCCGTATCAGCGTGTGCGTGGACGCCTGAAAAAGGCCGGCCGTCTGTGAGCTATCGCCTCGCCATCAAGCCTTCGGCAAGTCGCGAGCTGGAACGGCTGGACAATCCGCTTCTCCGTGGTGGATGCCAACTCGACGTTTGTATGATGTTGGGGCTATGCTAGAGCAACGTTGTTTCCTTGCAAGGAGGTAGAAATGACGACCGCGGAGCAGGTCTATGAGGCGCTAAAACCGCTTCCCGAACCGCTGGTACGCGAGGTGCTCGATTTCGTTCGCTTCCTTCGCATGCACAGAGGCGTCACACCGGAGCGGGCGGAGGAGTTGAATCTGATCTATGCCCAGGAAACGAGCCTGAAGAAAGTATGGGATAACGTGGAAGACGAGGTATGGAACGATGTTCCAACCTTGTGAAGTGGTCTTGCTGCCTTTTCCTTTCAGCGATCTGAGCTCGACAAAACGGCATCCGGCGCTGATTCTGCGAAGCCTGGCAACCTATGGGGATATCGTCGCACTGGCAGTCACCTCCCGCTCAGGTCACCCGGCCGGCGTGCCGCTTGAATCCGTCGATTTTGAGCTCGGCTCGCTCCCCAAGTTGAGCTGGGTGCGCTGCGACCAGTTGCATACGATTGATCAATCCTTGATTCTCGGCCGCATCGGCAAGCTGACTCCCGAGGCGTATAGACGCGTGTTGAAGGCTGTGTGCTCGGGGCTTGGCTGCGTCGGAGGCTCTTGACGAGCACACCCGGCGGGATGCGCTGCGCTTATTCCGGGTCAGGCGCTCCCTTGTAGGAGCGGGCCCTACCCGCGATCGGGGGTCGCGACCATGGGGCGTTCCTACAGGGTTTTTGGGAAATTCGTTGGATATGAAGCAGATTCTCCAGAATCTCAATTCCGGCGCGATCGTCCTGGAAGAGATTCCCTGCCTGCGGGTCAACCGGGGTACCTGTTGATCCGCACGGCGACGTCGGCCCGATGGAAAGGCGCAGAGAAATGACTCCCGGCCCCGTTTCTTTTCAATCCCGCCCCCTTTTCCCTCTCCGCTTGCTGGCTGTACTTCCCTTCAACAAGATCTCGACATGTGGAAAGGCAGTGCGTAGAATGACTTGCGGACGGAGGTGCAGACGTGAGTGAAGGAGGTCATCCATGCCGACCATCGAGATAAACGATGAACAGATTCTTCGATGCTTGGATCAACTCTCCCCGGAAGGAAAAAAAACGGCGCTGCGACAGCTTCTGATGGGGCTGGAGCGTCTTGACCGACTCGTCGACAAGAATCGCGAACAACTCGAAGCCGTGTGCAGGGCCCGGGGGGTGGATTTCGGAAGGATGACGGAGGAAGAACGCGAACGATTCGTGGATCACATTCTCCATGAGCCGGCTTAAGTGAAGGCCGTCTTCGATACCAACATACTTATTTCTGCCATTTTCTGGAGAGGATCCCCCTATCGGTGTCTTCTTGCCGCCCAAGCGGGGCTCGTTGATCTGTATCTTTCCCCGCCAATCCTCGCGGAGTTTGCGCGTGTGCTCCACGCGAAATTTCATCTTCCCACGGAACAGCTTGACGAGGCGCAAGCAATGGTACGAGGAGCAGCGAGGGTGGTGGAGATCGCCGGTACCGTGCACGTGGTGTCGGATGATCCGTCGGACGACAAGTTTGTCGAAACCGCGCAGATCGCCGGCGTGGACTACCTGGTGGGTGGTGATCATCATCTACTGACGTGTCGTGCCACGGGAGACGTTCGCGTCGTCACCGCTCGGGTGTTCCTGGACATCCTGTCACAATCGAGCCGATAACGTCCGCGCCTGACCTCCGTGGGAGAGCAAGGGACTGGCTCAGGCTTCGCCGGTGCCTGTCCCGGTAGAAGATTCTGTCGGCGGCGGAACGGATGGTGGAGCAGTTGGAGCGAGGGCTGCTGGAATGACGCAGCGAGGTCTGCTTGATGAAGAGGCGCGGAGAGATGAATCCCGAGCCCTTTTCTTTTCCTCAACCTTCACCTCTATTCCGTTTTGTACAGCCTGGCCTGCATCCATACAGATCCCCATCAGCCGGACAGTCCTAACTCATTGACCATTCAGAGGCTCATGACAGAGCCGCATGGTAGAAATCTCGTCGAACGATCAAGATTAGATTAAAGGTGTGAAAGACTCGACCTGTTTCATCTCAGCCTTAACCTAAACCTTCAATAGTAATAGGGGGCGTTTTCAGCACGCTGCTATGCAGACTCGGCCTTCTGCGGAACGCGAAGTACTGGCTGGAAATCACTTCCTAGTTGCCCAATCAATCCAAATCGGCTAAGTAATTTATCGGTGGCGTAAACATTCAGCCACGCGAGCCGGAACCTGAGCGAAGAAGCATAGCCGAAGTAGCCACAACCCGAACGAAACCGAAACAAGCCAAGCCACATGATAAAACGCATTGATCTCATCGCCGGAGCCAGGCCCAACTTCATGAAGATCGCCCCGATCATCGATGCGCTGAAGGCGGCGGAGAAGCGGGGAGGGCCCTTACGCTATCGTCTGATTCATACGGGGCAGCATTATGACCGAGCCATGTCCGGGAGCTTCTTCGAAGAACTCGGCATTCCCGATCCCGAGATCAATCTCGAAGTCGGGTCCGGCACACAAGCAGAGCAAACCGCCGGCATCATGGTCGCCTATGAAAAGGTCTTACTGAAGGACAAGAGCGACCTCTGCCTGGTGGTCGGCGACGTTACCTCGACCATGGCCTGCTCGATCGCAGCGCGCAAACTCGGAGTGCCGGTCGCCCACGTCGAAGGCGGCATCCGCTCCGGCGATTGGACCATGCCGGAAGAAATCAACCGCGTCGTCACCGACTCCATCACCAACTGGTTCTTCACCACCAGCGAAACGGCCAACGAGAATCTCCGTCGCGCAGGCATCACCGACGATCGTATCTTCTTCGTCGGCAATACCATGATTGACACCCTGCTCAAACAACTCCCGCGCCTACGGCCGCCGGCCTGTTGGGATCAGCTCAAGCTGGAGCCGGGAAAGTATTTTGTGATCACCCTGCATCGTCCGGCAAACGTAGACGGGGAACAGCAGTTACTGCGTCTCCTGCAAGCCATCGCCGAAGGCACGCGCGGCTTGCCGGTGGTGTTTCCGGTCCATCCACGGACCGCAAAAAACCTGCGCGACCTCGACAGCAAGACGCCGCAACTGAACTACGTCGATCCGCTGGGCTATCTGGAATTCAACTATCTGGTGAAGCATGCGAAGGGTGTGATTACCGATTCGGGTGGCATCACCGAAGAAACCACGGTGTTAGGCATTCCGTGCCTCACCCTCCGCGACAACACCGAACGCCCGGAGACCATCACCATCGGCACCAACGAACTCATCGGCACCGACCCGAGCAAACTACCGCCGGCGCTCGCGCGATTGATGGCCGGGCAGTGGAAGCACGGCGCGATTCCGCCGAAATGGGACGGGAAGTCGGCGGAGCGAATCGTGGAACATCTGGAACGACTGTTGAATGCGAACTGAAGCGGCGCGAGCAGGACGCGATAGGTTAGGTCTTGCGTGGCGCCGTGACTTGCCATACAGTGCCAGGTGGAGCATGAGCACGGCGTCACGCTGCCTTGAACCTCGGGCCATGCGGGTGAATCGTACCGGCGGTACAGAAGGAGAGCGGAAGACGAGCCTGGTTGAAGCGTAGGCGATCGAAGAGAGTAGTCATGCATCGTGAATGGGTATCAGGAACCGGATGGACATCGCGACGATACAGGCGAAGGTGAGCGCCGGCACGTATCTGTACAGTCGCCATGCGGATAACGAGCGAAAACTCGATCACTTGACCTTCAGGCACGTCAAGGACGCGATATTATCCGGTGCGATTCTTGAGCAATACCCCGACACTGGCCGTGGCGAGACCTGTCTAGTCGTGGGAGTATCCGGGAACACGCCGATCCACGTGGTGTGCGGGTGGCATGGAGAAAAGATCGTGTTCGTAACCGTATATATTCCACGTCCACCGAAATTTACCGATCCCTGGACACGAGCGAGGTGACACGATGCACAAGGTTCAATGCAATTATTGCGCAGGCGAAGCATTTGAGTCGAGGCAGGTGCCGTACTTGTACGAGCACGAGGGCAAGTATTTGCTCGTGCCGAACATGCCTGTGGAAGTGTGCGCCCGATGTGGAATGGAATACTATGACGGCAAAACGCTCGAAGAGACCGAGCGGCATTTCGATGCGATCCACCGGCACGAGGAGAGCCCGGACAGCATGCTCGAAGTGCCTGTCAAGAAGACCGCGGCCATGGCATAGATCGCCACGCGAGACAAGCCGACGGCCCATGCTGGGAGACATGCCCCCACACTAACGAACATCGAAACCGACCCGAGCAAACTGCCTCCGGCGCTCGCGCGATTGATGGCAGGCGGGTGGAAGAAAGGCGCGATCCCCCCAAATGGGACGGGAAAGCGGCGGAACGGATTGTACAGTGTCTCGAAAATGTGCTGGTATAACGGAGCAGGTGAGTTCGATGGAGCGGACAAAACAATGACTCCCAACCCCATTTCATCTTTCCACGCCCGCCAGGTGGTCAACGGAACCAGGTTCATGGACAAGGTAGCTGTCCCCTTATGCTTCTGCTTTGCTGGTGAAAGGGTGGGTAAGTGACATACATGGGGCATGTATGCCGACGGTAAAGAACATTGCGGGTCCCTATCGCTTGTTCTTTTATAGCTTTGATTGCAATGAGCCGAAACATGTTCATGTTCAAAGAGAAAAGCTGATGAGCAAGTTTTGGCTGGAGCCGATTACCTTGAGTAAAAATAGAGGGTTTTCCCCCAAAGAGCTGAATTCGATTCGACGGCTTATTGAGGCCAATTTGACCCAGATTATGGAGGCATGGCATGAGCACTGCGGCGAAGATTGTTGAACCTCGCGTGATGAGCATCGAAGTCAGCGACGATGAGATCATCGCGCATCTGGTAGACGGACGGACGATCAGCGTACCGTTGGTCTGGTCATGGCGTTTATCAGAGGCGACCCAGGAGCAGCGGCAACATTTTGAAATTCTTGGCGACGGCCAGGGGATTCATTGGCCTGATATTGACGAGGATATCAGCGTTGAGGGCATGCTGCACGGGGCGCCGGCCCCCCGTCCCACAACATCCACAAGGCACGCGGCCTAACCCGGCTCTACTGCACGAATCCACACGTTTCTGACCGAGCCACTGTTCTGCAAAGACCGTGAATGGAACATGGAGGGCGTATGAAGCTCAGCTATGATGCAAAATACAACGTCGCGTATCTGCGCTTGCACGAAAAGACTGGGCAAGTCACCACCATTAAAGTCAACGACGAGATGAACATCGACATGGCGCCGGATGGCACCGTCTATGGCATCGAATTATTGAATGCCACGCAAGGTGATCGCAAACCGATGAAGGCCTAAAGCTCTAGGTATTCCGATCGAAAGGAGGGCCCCATTGTGAAAACAGCCGATGCCACAGCGGAAGTGTTCATGACCGCATTTGAGTCCTTACCGAAGTCCGAGCGTGAAGCGATCCTGCAGCGACTCTTTGCCAACCCGGCATTGAAGGAAGATCTCATCGATGTGGCCACATGGTATGAGCGCCACGCAGAACGAGCCATTCCGTATCAGCGTGTGCGTGGACGCCTGAAAAAGGCCGGCCGTCTGTGAGCTACCGCCTCGCCATCAAGCCTTCGGCAAGTCGCGAGCTGGAACGGCTGGACAATCAACTGCTCCATCGAGTGGACGAGGCGATTATGAAGTTGGCCGAGGCCCCTCGACCATCTGGAGCAAAGAAATTAAGTGGCCTACCCTTGTATCGCATACGAGTAGGGACCTTTCGAATCGTGTATGAGGTGAATGACGCACAGCATTTGGTGACCATCGTGACTATCGGTCACCGCCGGGAAGTCTACCGAAAATGATCGAGGCCTGGGGGCAGAATAACGCGTCAGAGCAAAGGGGTGGAGGAAATACCCTCCGCGACAACACCGAACGCCCGGAGACCATCACCATTGGAACCAACGAACTCATCGGGACTGATCCGAGCAAGCTCTCTCCCTCGCTCGCACGATTGATGGCCGGGCAGTGGAAGACAGGCGCGATCCCACCCAAATGGGACGGTAAGGCAGCAGAGCGGATGGTCCAGTGTCTCGAACACGTGCTGGGATGACGGAGCAGGGGAGTCCGATGGAGCGGACAAAACAATGACTCCCGACCCCTTTTAATCCTGACTGGGTATTGGAAAGCGCGTATGAGTACTCAAAAGACACAATCGTGGTCGTACTGGACAAAATTCTGAGGACCAGCCAACTCAAGATTGAAGATACGCAGTCAGCGTGGATGGCCTTCCGGATGTATCAGAAAGGGAAGGCCGATTTTGCAGATTGCCTGCTCGGAGCAACCAACCAGATCAGCGGCTGCGAGACGACGGTCACCTTTAATCGAACAGCGAGCAAGCTCGACGCCTTCCAGCTGTTATAGAGCGCATTTAGTCACAGGCTCTTACGCCTTCAGACGTTCAAAAAACTCAGTGGGCAGGGAAGGGCGCTTGAGGTCCGAGGTAACGACCTTAAACTTCCAACCTCCAACAATCTTGAGCCCTTCCTTCAGCCTCCAGCCTTCCCCTCTATTCCGTTCTGTACAGCCTAACGTGCATCCGCACAGTTCCACATCCGCGGAGTGCGCTAACTCATTGACCATTCAGAGGCCCATGACAGAGCCACAAGGTCTAAGCCTTGCTCCGATAGCCGGAATTGCTGGGAAGACCGGTGATGTAGAGGGGGCAACAAACTGACCAGGTCATTGCGTAGAAGCTACGGGAACGAAAAGAGTGATTCTAACGGGAAATACAACCATTAAAGAAAGCAGCATTCCAACCAAGGCTCGGCCCTCTGCGGAACACGAAGGACTGGAAACAGATCACTTCCTTGTTGCCCATTAAGACCAAATCAGCTAAGTAATTCCTGTGTGGCGTAAACATTCAGCCACGCGAACCGGAACCTGAGCGAACATGAAGAGCCGAAGTAGCAGCCAACTGAACGAAGCCCGAACAAGCCTAGCCCCATGATAAAACGCATTGATTTCATCGCCGGAGCCAGGCCCAACTTCATGAAGATCGCTCCAATCATCGATGCCCTGAAGGCGGCGGAGAAGCGGGGAGGGCCGCTGCGCTATCGCCTGATTCATACGGGGCAGCACTACGACCGCGCCATGTCCGGCAGCTTCTTTGAAGAACTCGGCATTCCCGATCCCGACATCAATCTCAAAGTGGGGTCCGGCACACAAGCCGAACAGACCGCCGGAATCATGGTCGCCTACGAAAAGGTCTTGCTGAAGGACAAGAGCGATCTCTGCCTGGTGGTCGGCGACGTCACCTCGACCATGGCCTGCTCCATCGCAGCCCGCAAACTTGGAGTCCCGGTCGCCCACGTCGAAGGCGGCATCCGCTCCGGCGATTGGACCATGCCGGAAGAAATCAACCGCGTCGTTACCGATTCCATCTCCAACTGGTTCTTTACCACCAGCGAAACAGCCAACGAGAATCTCCGCCGCGCTGGAATCAGCGACGATCGCATCTTCTTCGTCGGCAATACCATGATCGATACCCTCTTGAAGCAGATGCCACGACTACGGCTACCGGCCTGTTGGGAATCCCTCAAGCTGGAGCCGGGAAAGTATTTTGTGATCACCCTGCATCGTCCGGCAAACGTAGACGGGGAACAGCAGTTACTGCGTCTCCTGCAAGCCATCGCCGAAGGCACGCGCGGCTTGCCGGTGGTGTTTCCGGTCCATCCACGGACCGCAAAAAACCTGCGCGACCTCGACAGCAAGACGCCGCAACTGAACTACGTCGATCCGCTGGGCTATCTGGAATTCAACTATCTGGTGAAGCATGCCAAAGGTGTAATTACCGATTCCGGCGGCATCACTGAAGAGACGACGGTGCTCGGCGTACCCTGCCTGACCCTGCGTGACAACACCGAACGCCCGGAGACCATCACCATCGGAACAAACGAACTCATCGGCACCGACCCAAGCAAGCTGCCGCCGGCGCTGGCACGTTTGATGGCAGGGCAGTGGAAGAAAGGCGCGATCCCTCAAAAATGGGACGGCAAAGCGGCGGAGCGAATGGTCCAGTGTCTCGAACACGTGCTGGGATGACGGAGCAGGGGAGTTCGATGGAGCGGACAAAACAATGACTCCCGACCCCTTTTCATCTTCCGCTTTCACTCATCTGTCTATAGGGCGAATGAATTCATGCTTCAAGGAATATTGAGAAACAATAAGCAAGTACTACTTGCACTGATCGTTACAGCAATGCCAGGTATTCAGCGAACGCTGTTGGTCTTGATTATTCAGTTTCGTTTCGGACTCCAAGCGCTAGGCCAATTCACCAACGACGTCTCGATAATTTCTATGATTATGCATTTTACCGCCATCGGTTGGGCGAGTTTGATTCTTGTCCGTGTGCCTGCTACTGAGGGTCTCGATCGACTTTTCGTAATTCGCCGTCTGCTTCATTGCATCTATCCTGTATTAGCGATAGGCGTTGTGACGATACTTGTATTCGGATTCTCCCCTTGGGTATTTCAACCTTGGCCTATGGTTTGCATTCTAATTGGTTGGACCGGCTACCAGCTTATTCGCCACTTCTTCGTTTCTCTACGCGACTATGTACCACTCTTGTTTATAGATCTCCTTTCTACAGGCTGCATGGCAGCTTTGTTGCTTTTCCTCAGTAGGAGTGTAAGTCCTATGTTCTCTTTTGGTGCACCGCTCATGACGGTCACGGCTGTAGGTTGGGCGTACTTGATATACAAATCACGACCTTTCAACGATGGGCGCGGGCTCGAAGTTATTAATGATTTAAAATCTGGAATCGAACTCGGCATGACAAATTTCTTCAGTGACGGAATGATCTTGCTTCTAGGACCAATAACTAACTTCCTTGTGGGCGCAGGTCATACAGGGTTGATTGGCCTGGTGATGAGCTTCTTGGGAGCAACTCTCTTATTTCCAAGGGCTCTAGCTATGTATCACCTTCCAGAGCTGGTGCGGGCTAATAAGCAAACCCCAGCCGACTTCTCCGAAGCCTTTCACTTCTTCCGCCGTATACTGTTCAAACTATTAATGATCACTGGCGTAGGGGTTCTTCTTGTGGGAACTATTGGTGGGCCACTCGTGTTTACTGAAGCGGCATCCTTGAATGAAGCATGGGCGATTTTTCTCTTATTGCTCGCAATAACCCTCGTGAATCAAACAGGGTTGCCAGATTCAAGCCGACTGATGGTCAAAGAACAATCCCATCTCATGATGCGTATAAATGCTATAGCTTTTTTCACATTTGCGCTCTTCGCAATCATTCTCTCGTGGCTAGATGCAGGTCTCACGAGTCTTCTGCTAATCCTGATTGGGCAATTAGCAGTAACTACGTGGCGCGTACTATTGCTTAATATCTATGCACGACGCCTGCACTACGGCGGTCAAGTTGAACCTGTCTACATGCCTGCATTGAGATGAATTCATTTCCAGCGGATCACCCTGGAACGGGCCTATGAAACTCACTCAGTGCCAGAGCGTAATGGTTTTATAGTATATCGTGACCACGCCTATAGACAGTGCAATCGCCGCAGCATCGAATTAGGGATTAACACAAACTGGATATGCAGCAAATATGACTAGCGCGTTGCTCTACTTATTTTTTTTCGCTAGACCAATCATGTTCATTGATTCCAGCTTTACGCTTGGCGAACTCAACATGTTTGAATTACTAACCATTGCATTTACCTTACTTCTAGCTGGAGTCGCTGCAGTAAATGCATTCGGCAGCGTGACTATACCGTTCTCTAAACTGGATGGAGCGATACTTAGCTTCGTCCTCTGGTGCTCGAGTGTCGCCATGGTCTACCCAGAAACCTTTGACCTCAAGTCCTACATCAAACTTATCCTTCCACCTCTGACTTTTTTTATTCTTAAACGAGCCGTAGCGTCTCGAAAACAGTACGTGTCACTCCTAAAGTGGATGATAGTCGGCTTCGTCATTCCCGTCTTGGGGAGTGCGCTGATGATATACGAAGGGAAAGGAATTGGGCAGCGGATCTTCTGGACAGGGCTAGAACGTTACTCCGGCGTGTATAAAGATCTGCATACCATGGGCCATAACATGGGATTTCTCGTGATGCTTGTGTGCATTTATTTCGCAATCATGAAAGATGACGCAAGGCACAGAATTGTCGGTCTTAGCAGGTTGTCACTGCTTCTTTTGTGTGCTTTAGCCTTCTACTGTTTGGGGCATGGACATGTAAGAACGGTCTATGTAGGCCTGCTTCTCTTCTTTTCGACTTTTGTACTCCTTTACAGCAAGAAAGGATTTGTCATCTGTGGCACCATAGGCATAGCAGTCGCGGTCGCGGCTTTACCTTTTCTCAACTCCGTATTCTTTGACGTTACCGAGGTCTTCAGCGGCCACCGTGGTGTTGAGGAAGCGGGGTCGGGACGACCGATGATCTGGAATCACAACCTTGGGATCTATTCAGAATTGCCGATTGATCGACAGCTGGCCGGGGTTGGAATTGGAAACTTCATGGCCAATCCATTTAGCGATATTCATGCATCATCAAAATTAACCATGAATCATGTATGGAACAGTCATAATGATTTCCTGGAAATGCTCATTGAGATCGGGGCTATAGGCTTGCTACTGACCGCCATCCTGTATGTCAGAATAGGATCAGCAATTTTTCGCATGCGGGGGATAGAGCGGAGCGCGTTCCTCGCTTTTTTTACCGCAGTTGTGGCGATGAACTTTTTAAGCAATAGCTATATTGCCAGGTTTGGATTAGCACAAATGTTCTTCATGGTGCTGGTCTACGTTGAGCGGCCTGGGCTACACAATGAAATGGCAATACACAGTCACGACTTACCTCAACAATTGGTCAATAGGGAGTCAGTAATCCGGGGGACGAGCAACCAATGAACCCTTTTGCGGTGCTATTCAACAAACTCATTTATAGATCTATTCTACGCCATCAACTCCAACGAGTAGGAGATAGATTTCGACTAGGTTACTCTTCAGAGTTACTTCAGCCACACTTTTTCAGTATCGGCAATAATTTTTTTACTGGCCCACATTGCTACCTTTCAACAAACGCATTCAGCCCGGTCCAAATCGGCAATGACGTTATGTTTGGCCCCTACTGCAAACTCATTGGAGGCAATCACGACTATACCTACACCAAGGGTGCGCTTGCTCTGAACGAACTTCCTCGGGCTGAACAAAAAGAAATCCTCATCGAGAACGGCGTGTGGGTTGGCGCTTGTACCGTTATCTTGACTGGCGCCCACATTGGGGAAGGTGCGGTCATCGGGGCAATGGGATTGGTTAATCATTTTGTACCACCATACACGATTGCTGTAGGCGTACCAGCTAAGCGTTTCTTCTCTAGGTTTACTGACGACCGCGACCTAGAAGAACTACTAAGCAATATCGGTAGTAGATATACGGTTGAGATGATCAAGCGTGTACAAAAAACACATGCCGTGCAATCAAGAAGGGGATGACGACCGGACTTAGCTGTATGGAATGGATAGGGGTGCGCATTCAACTGTTTGAGGTTCCCCAGAAATTTCGTCTTCCACGAGTGACGTATAATCGCAGTCACCATGAAAGGGAGGACGATGAAGATACCGAGGCAGGAATACACCGCCGAGTTCAAGGCATTGGCGGTGAAGCGCGTCAACGATGGGCTGACAGCCGGAGCGGCGGCCAGGGAGTTGGGTTGGTCGAACAAACCCTACGGAACTGGGTCAAGGCGGCCGCGGCCGGGACGCTCAATGGGGCGGGAGTCAAGGTGGTGACACCGGAACAGATGGAGCTGTCACGACTGCGCGCCGAAAATGTGCGACTGAAGCGAGAGAACGAAATCCTAAAAAAAGCGACGGCGTACTTCGCAAGGGACACGCTGTGAAGTACGCCTGGATGGAGGGGCAGCGCACGGACTATACCCTGGACGAGATGTGTGTGGTCCTGGCGGTGAGCGAAAGCGGCTATCGCGCATGGATCCGTGGCGGCACGCCGGATCGCACGCGGCTGACAGACGCACAGCTGCTCGCGCTGATCCGCGTCATTCACAAAGAACTCAAGGGCGCCTACGGCAGCCCGAGAATGGTGAGAGAACTGCGTGGACGTGGGTGTCCCGCTTCCAAGCCGCGCGTCGAACGACTGATGCGGGAACACGGCATTCGTGCGCGTCACAAGCGGCGGTACAAGGTGACGACGGACTCAAGCCACAACCTGCCGGTGGCGACGAACCGGCTGAATCGGGACTTCACACCATCCGCCCCGAATCAGACCTGGACATCGGACATCACCTATCTATGGACGGATGAAGGCTGGCTCTATCTGGCGATCGTGCTCGACCTGTTCAACCGCGAAGTGGTGGGCTGGTCACTGAACCCCCGCATGACGGCGGACATTGTGACGGACGCGCTGACGATGGCGTGGTTCCGCAGGAAACCAGCTGCGGGGCTGATGCATCACTCGGATCGGGGCAGCCAATATGCCAGCCAACCGTTCCAGGACAAGCTGAAGGCCTACGGCATGGTCTGCTCCATGAGCCGCAAAGGGAATTGTTGGGATAACGCACCGACCGAAAGTTGGTTTAACAGTTTCAAGAACGAGCGGGTCCATGGGTGGCGCTATGCCACACGAGCAGAAATGACGGCGGCGAGCTTCGAATACATTGAGGTGTTCTACAATCGGACGCGACGGCACTCGACGCTGGGCTACCAGTCACCGATGCAGTTCCTGGATGAGTGGCGTCTGGCTCAACACGAGGAAAATCTGGTAGCATGAAACCCGCCCGATGGAAGACGGAAAACAGAGGGAAGCTCAGTTGACCGATAGTTGAAACCATCTTCCTTCCATTCAATTATAAAGAGTTGGATCTGTGAGAACTGACAAGAAAAGAAGAAACGACCCTCCCAAAGTCCTCATGGAAGTATGCCTTATTTGGCTCTTACTGCTTTTCGCAAGCGGAGCTTCGCATGCGAGTGAATCTGAGAGTCGTACAATTTTAGATGAAACCTTTAGCTGGCTAACACCGGATGAAGCGGATCGCATGCTCACCAAAGTTAAGCGTGCAGGGTTCAACGTAATCATTCCAGTGGTATGGCATGGCCGCGGAACATCTTGGCCATCCCGCCTGGCACCTTCGGAACCGCTATGGGACAAAAAAGGAAACAAAAGCTACCATGATCCTCTCCGCTACCTCATAGAAAAAGCTCATACCATGGGAATGGAGGTCCACCCATGGTTCACAGTCTCACTCAGACAGCGAGATTTCCTTCATGAATTTTACGATAGTGGGACGCCGGCCAAAGCATTCAACATTCATTTACCAGACTTCCGAAGTTACATCGTGAGCTTAATGCTCGAAGTGGTCAAAAACTACGACGTGGACGGGATAAACATGGACTACATTAGATCAATGGGTATATGTGAGTCACCTTTCTGTATCGAGGACTATCGAAATAGAATGCACCGCGACCTTATGACCGATGCTAAAGAGAAGGAAGGCACTTTAGCGTGGACGAGCATAGCAAAATGGAATGCCGATGCGGTGGAAGATATTCTTGAGCGGTTTTCACGGGAAGCAAAGGCTCTCAAATCGCATTTGGTTATCAGCGTAAGTTCTCACGCAGGACTACCTCTATTGGTGAATCAAGGCACGGACAGCATTCGATGGGCAAATTTGAATTGGATCGACGTTATCTTCCACATGGAGTATGCAACTACGGACCAATTCAGGTGGCAATTGCTCAATAAGGCGCTCGACGACCTTAAGGACCCGAAGAAACTAGTATTGATGGTTGGGAATTATGAACAATCATCTTTAAACAAAGACTTGGTGTGGGCACGCAATGCTCAGACTGTGGCCGATCTTGTTACACTATCACAGGAATATGGCCAAGGAGGAAATGGGATAGCACTCTACGAATACCCATATTTATCAGATCGTCAGATTGAGAAGTTGCGCCTGGGGCCGTTTCGGGAGTCTACACGGGCCAGTTGGAGGAAGCACGGAGAGACGAGATGAGTTGGTTTACTGCTTCTGCTGGAGTAATGTTCATTGCTCCAGATATTCACGCACAGGGGGGAATCTCTGCCGTTATTAGGAACTACCAGCGGAGCGGGTTCTGGTCCAAGTGCAGATGTATCCATTTCTCTACTTACAGAGATTGGGATAGTAAATTTGTCAGGATTATTTACGCTGTTTGGAGATGCTGTGTTTTTCTCCCAAGCGTTTTGATTAAGAGACCCGCTGCTATCAGCATACATACAAGCACCCATGGCAGCTTCTATCGAAAGCTTTTCTACATATTGATTTCTCGGCTACTTGCCATACCTGTTGTCATCCATATTCACCCTGGCAGCTTCTTTGAGTTCTTTGCCAAAGGAAACACTCTAACGAGATTTGCTGTTTCTACCTCCGCCCAATTAAGCGAGGGCCTGATTTTCCTCTCGGAAAGTGCATTAAAACAATTTCATGCTGTATTCCCGAAAGTACGGATGGCCGTGGTCCCGAATCCTGTAGACGTTGAACTCTATGAATCTAGGAACCGAGCACCCATGAAGGGCAACTATCGCATTCTTTTCATGGGATGGATCATAAAGGAAAAAGGCGTTTATGACATAGTGGATGTAATACCGGATGTCATAACTCATTTTCCTCAAGCAAAGTTCATATTTGCGGGGAATAAGGAAGTAGAACAACTCAAGGAGATGATTAAAGACCGCCACCTTTCTCAATATGCAGAGGTGCTGGGTTGGATTGAGGGAAAACAAAAACTTGACCTTTTACTAACTAGTCGCTTGTTATTGCTACCGAGTTATTCAGAAGGCATCCCCAATGTAATTCTTGAGGCAATGGCAAGCGGTCTTCCAACGATTACTACTCCCGTCGGTGGCATCCCAAGCGTTTTTATTGAGGATGAGAATGGTTATTTTGTACCCCCAGGCAATACGCGAGAACTGGCTTCACGCATCATACAGATGCTAGGCGATGATAACGCCTGCGAGAGAATCTCAAATCTTACTAGTCGAAGAGCGAAAGAATTCTATGCCCTAGAGATTATTGGCCGCCAACTCGAGAATATTTACAAGAACCTCGTCAATCAAGGAATCTGACCCATCATGTGTGGCATCGTCGGATTTGTGGCGCATACAGAGCAGAAGAGCCTGAGTGAAGCTCAGCTGATTGTGATGCGCGATCGCATGATTTCACGGGGGCCCGACGATGCAGGCACCTCTCTTCATCGGCAGGATGGGTTGTGGGTAGGACTGGCTCATCGACGCTTGTCCATCATTGACCTCTCGCCCCTCGGTCATCAGCCCATGAGCACGGCGGATGGCACGCTCAGGATCGTGTTCAATGGCGAGATATTCAACTATCAAGAATTGAGAACAAGTCTGTTACAAACTGGCCGATATACGTTTCATTCAAAGAGCGACACCGAAGTTCTGTTATACGCGGTTCGGGAATGGGGACTCGAAGGATGCCTCCACAGGATTCGCGGCATGTACGCCTTCGCGCTTTATGACCAGCTTGCCGGCACGTTGACTTTGGTGCGGGATCCCCTTGGCGTCAAGCCTCTTTATTACCGCCAGGAACAAGGACGGCTGCTTTTTGCTTCAGAAATTAAAGCGATTCTTGCTGCGCCTGATGTCCCGCGAACGATCAACGACCAAGCACTGTACCATTACCTCACGTTTGCTAACGTTCCTGCTCCACTAACTATGTTCGAGGGTATCTCGAAACTTGAGGCGGGTACGTACCTCACGTTCGATCGACAAGGACAGGCAACTCAGGTTCGCTATTGGGATCCCACGGCGTTCGCTCCAAGTCGCATGCTGCTGAGCGAGCAAGACTACATCGCCGAGCTTCGTGGTTTGCTACGTCAATCAGTCGCCCGCCGGATGGTGTCTGATGTGCCATTTGGAGTGTTTCTCAGTGGGGGAGTAGATTCATCGCTGAATGTGGCTTTGATGGCTGAACTGCTCGGTCGACCCGTCGAAACCTTTTCCATCGGAATTAAGGACGATCCTTCTAACGAATTTCTATATGCGAGGCAAGTCGCTCAACACTTCCGCACCAATCATCACGAAATGGTGATTGACGACAATGACTTTCTCTCGCTCTTACCGCAGATGGCCTACATGCAAGATGAGCCGCTATCTGACCCAGTCTGTGTCCCGATCTATTACCTTTCGAAGCTGGCGCGCGAATCTGGCACGCTCGTCATCCAGGTCGGTGAGGGAAGCGATGAGATTTTTGCCGGCTACCAAACCTACCATCTCTTCGATGGCTGGAACCGCCGTTACTACGAACCCTATCTGAAAATGCCTCATGTCATCAGGGCCTCGGCCTATGCCCTGTCACGCCATTTCGTCTCTAGCGAGAAACAGGACGCGTTGCGACGAGCCTCGCACGGGGAGCCGCTTTTCCTGGGTAATGCCATCGCCTTCTGGGATTGCGAAAAGACGGAGTTACTGAAGCCCCCATTTCTTCCATCCAGCACGTCTAGTCGTTACATCAAAGATCTGGAAGCATCGTTAGATATCCAGGATCCGCTGCTACGCATCATCCAGATTGAATTGAAAAATCGGCTTCCGGAGCTACTGCTCATGCGCATCGATAAGATGAGCATGGCAAACTCGATTGAAACAAGAGTCCCATTCCTTGATGAGGATTTAGTATCTTTTGCCTTAACGATTCCCTCATCTTTGAAATTCAAGAACGGTCAGCCGAAGTATATTTTGAAGCAAGCGGCGCGCGGTCTGATTCCCAATGCTATCATCGACAGAAAGAAATGGGGCTTTTGCGGCTCAGCCACAAACATGCTCAGCGACCCAATGGTTGAGTATGCAAAAACTTGCATCTTGAGCAGTCCGCTCATCCGCGAACGCTTTCATCGTGGATCCGTGGAGGCACTTTTTCGTAGCCACAGGGACCAGAAGCGGTTTAACAGCTTCAAGATCTGGAACCTGCTGAACCTTGTGCTCTGGCATCACTGTTGGTTTGAAGAACCTGGCGCCGCGTTCACCAACAAGTCAGACGGGTCCCAAGTCTGACACCTGCTCCACGCTGAACCGGCATCTGAGCATGTGTATGATCAGAGAGACTCACAGGTTCCATTCGTCTTGCGATATGGCCATGAACCCAATCAAGGGGACCTTTCGCTTGTTCTCATCGATATTCCTGATCCCACATACCCAAGTAGGCAGATTCTTTTGTTGTACATGTTATGGTGTCGCGCTCATCAATGAACCGCACAGTTACGAGCAGGAGGACTCATTTACAAAATGAAACAAGTCATTCAGAACTTTCGAACAGGGATTTTGAAGGTTGATGAGGTCCCCCCACCCTCACTACGCGATGCCGGTCTCTTAGTCGCGAACCATATCTCATTGATCAGCCCGGGCACCGAGAAATCAACCGTTCACGTCGCCCAGAAGAACCTTCTTGGAAAGGCGTTGGAACGGCCTGAAATGGTACGAAAAGTTCTTCGCGCTGTTCAGAAAGACGGGCTATTCGAAACGGTCAAGCGAGTCTTCGAACGGCTCGATTCGCCTGCAGCTCTCGGGTACAGTTGTGCGGGCACCGTGCTGCAAGTAGGAAAAGATGCAAGCCGATTCTCGGCTGGTGATCGCGTTGCATGTGCCGGGCAAAACTATGCGTCGCATGCCGAAATGGTCTACGTCCCGAAACAGCTCTGTGCGAAAATTCCTGATGGAGTGGAATTCGAAGACGCTTCGTTTGTGACACTTGGGGCAATCGCACTCCAAGGAGTGCGCCAGGCCGAGGTCCGGCTGGGCGATCGTATCGCGGTGATCGGACTCGGACTCCTCGGCCAGCTGACGGTCCAGATCCTAAAGGCATCCGGGTGCCATGTGCTCGGATCAGATCTGGGTTCGGCGAAACTCCAACTGGCCAAAGACCTAGGTGCGGATTCAGTCTCACTCCCGGATGCCCTCGTCGATGCAGCCTCCTCGTTTACCGAGGGTCGTGGAGTAGACGCGGTGATCATCACGGCCAGCACCAAAGACAACGGCCCCGTGGAAGTGGCGGGAACCATTTCAAGAAGGAAGGGGAGGGTCGTCATTGTCGGAGCTGTTGGCATGACCCTGCCGCGTGAGCCGTACTATAAAAAGGAACTCGAGCTTCGGCTTTCCACTTCATACGGGCCAGGCCGGTACGACATCGACTTTGAAGAGAAGGGCCATGATTATCCCTATGGCTATGTCCGGTGGACAGAAACTCGCAATATGGAAGCGTTTCTCCAGCTTCTGCAGCAGAAGAGAGTGAACCTCAAGCCACTTATCAGCCATCGTTATTCGATTGAGCAGGCGGAAGCCGCCTATACGCTCATGATGGAAAATGCCGTTCCGTATTTTGGCATTCTGATCACGTATCCGACCGACCAACGGGCTGGGCACTCACGAGTAATCGAGCTCGCTCCGAACAAACCTGCAGGACCGGTCACGCTCGGCTTGATCGGAGCCGGCAACCATGTGAAGGACATGCTTCTCCCGCCGCTCAGAGACCTGAAGCAGGTTACGATTCGGGGAGTCTGCACGGCTTCCGGAATCAATGCCAAAGCGTTGGGAGCGAAGATCGGTGCTCCGTACTGTACGACAGACCCCCAAGCCCTTTTCGAGGATGCCACGATGAATGCCGTTCTCATTGGGACCCGTCACGACAGCCACGCGTCATTGGTGATCCAGGCTCTCCAAGCAGGCAAGCATGTCTTCGTTGAAAAGCCACTCTGCCTGACTGAACGCGAATTGGACCAGATTGCCTCCGCGTATCAGGACCACTCCCGGAAAGGCCTTCATCTGATGGTCGGGTTGAACCGACGCTTCTCCTCTCACGGGCAGAAAGCGCGCGCATTCTTCCAGGATCGAAAGAATCCTCTTGTCATGCTCTACCGGGTGAACGCCGGCCGAATTCCTTCCGACCACTGGACACAAGACCTAACCGTGGGAGGCGGGCGCATAATCGGAGAGGGCTGTCATTTTGTGGACTATATGCAGGCACTCTGTGGTGCGCCACCGACATCGGTCCATGCGAGACGAATTGCGCACGATAGTTCAGGCATCACCGACGACCAGTGTGTTCTCTCCTTAGCATTTAAGGATGGCTCGATCGGGACTCTCATCTATACAGCCGGGGGAGATACCACACTTCCCAAGGAATGGTTTGAAGCACATGGCGACGGCAAATCGCTGACGATGAATGATTTTATGACCTCCGAATTCTATGCGCACGGCCGGAAGACCCAGTTTAAATCAGGGAAGCGCGATAAAGGCTTTACTCAAGAATTGACTCAGTTCGTTGAAGCAATTGAACAGGGACGGCCTCCCGTTATGAAGTTCGAGGAAATTTATGCGGTAACACGGACCTGTCTGCTCGCCGTCGAGAGCTTACGATCCGGGGTCCTGTACGATGTCTGACGCGCTTGGAGGCATGGCTTCCTCGGGCGCGATGGCCTTAAGTCGAACTTTGTCCTGGTATGCCAAGCGACTCCGCGTCATGGACCCAGCCGAGATATGCCACCGGGTCGGTGAACACATTGTTGTCAAGATGCTGCAAATCCAACATCGTTTTGATTGGCCTTCTCTGGACTGCACACAGCATGATGTACGGCAATTCTCCTTCTGTACAAGCACAACTTCTCAGTTACCAGCGCTTCCCTGGTCATTCAATAGCGGACAGATCGACAGTGCAGAGCTCCTCGCCGGCAAGCTGGCAGTGCTGGGATGTGAGTGGCAATGGAGGCCGGACAGTGAGGTCTGGCATGAAGCGCCTGATACACATCGGCACTGGCCACTAAAGTTTTTTGGCCAGATTCCCTATCGATCGGGAAATTCATATGGCGATGTCCGTGTAGCATGGGAGCCTTCACGACTCCAACAACTTGTTTCGCTTGGATTACTCGCAAGAGAAGCAGCCCCTGATGCACGACAAAGGGCCGTGGCACTGCTTGAAGCCCAATTCCTCTCGTGGATTGGCGCGAATCCCTTTCTGACGGGCATTCACTATATCTCGGCGATGGAGTGCGGACTGCGTGTATTGGCGGTCTGTCACGCGCTGGATTTGACTCGGGAATGGCTGCAAACCAGCGAGCGTACCTGGTCGGCTCTCCTCGGCCTGGTGCACGGCCATGCCGAACTCATTCGGAAGCGGATATCGGGTTATTCATCGACTGGCAATCACACTATTGCAGAAGCCTCAGCCTTGATCTATGCGGGAGTCCTATTTCCCGAGATGCCCCAAGCGGAAAGATGGCGCTCGCTCGGTCTTAGCCTTTTGGAAAAGGAAGCCTCCCACCAGATCCTTCCGGATGGCGGGAGCGCGGAGCAAACATTGTGGTACCACCGGTTCATCTGCGACCTGTATGGACTCGTGGTCGCCCTTCTGCAACGTCACCATTATCCCGTCACACATGGCATGAGCGAAGCTTTCAATCGAAGTTTGAGTTTCTTAGAATCTTTCATCACTCCTTCTGGCCGTCTGCCTCAGATTGGGGACGGAGACAATGGATATGCACTCTCCCCCTTCCTTCATTTTTCGAAGCCTCAGGACGCATGGACATCCGGTCTCGCGACGCTTTCGGCGTCAGGCTACTCTATTGTTCGCAGCGAGACATCCCTACGCCAGCAGTTAGTTTTCGATCACGGCTCGTTGGGAATGCCGCCATGTTTTGGGCATGGCCACGCCGATGCTCTCTCCGTTATTTTGCATTGCGATAATCAGGAAATACTCGCGGATCCAGGAACATACACATATACCGGCGACCCGGCATGGCGAACCTATTTTCGCGGAACTAGGGCACACAACACCGTTACCGTAGATCGACTCGACCAAGCCGTTCAAGAAACTGCCTTCCTGTGGTCAAAGCCGTTCGACACCCGGCTCATATATCGAAAGGCAACTCCCGATGGGGCCGTTACCGTCATTGCGAGCCATGCTGGCTACAAGGAACGACTTGCCGTGATTCATTGGCGAGCGGTTGCTTACGAGCCAGGCGGTCGTTGGCTCATTTGGGACTACCTGTCTGGATCGGGGAGTCATTATCTCGAACTGAACTGGCATCTTGCGGTTGAACCCACAATTACGAAAGATGGGCATACCATTCAGTGGGATGGGGGATTCCTGCGTTTGCTCATTGACGGCGGGACCACAACACTGCATCGAGGCGATACAAATCCGATCAGTGGTTGGCGATCCAGGGAATATGGAATGAAGGAACCGATTTATACCCTCCGTACCACCTTCAGCGGAACCCTTCCCCATGAATTTGTCACGCAGATACAGATTGATGGTGTCGGTCCACCTGACAATTTATTAACTACACTGTCGTTCTTTCGGGAATTCGTACATGAAACCCAAGCGCATTGAGATTCTCGGTATCCCAGTTGATTGCGTGACCATGGAGCAAGCCATCGAATGGGCTGAATCAAAATTACAGGGGAACCATCCCTGCACAATTCTGGCTGTGAATCCCGAGAAAGTGATGCGCGCACAACACGACCCAGAACTTCTTGGTCAACTTCGGTCTGCAGATCTTCTTATCCCTGACGGTATCGGAGTTGTCCTCGCTGCACGCCTCTTAGGCTTAGGCCATGCCGCGCGGGTTCCCGGCGCAGAATTGATGCCTAAGCTTTGCGAACGAGCGGCATTGAAGGGCTACAGCGTATTCCTTCTTGGAGCAACACCGGAAGTCAATCAGCAAGCAGTTGCAGTTTTACGAGACCGCTATCCGGGGATTCGAATCGTCGGCTCACAACATGGGTATGTAAAAGAAGAGGATATGCCGGCGGTTATCACTCGAATGAATGAGTGCAAACCTGACTTTCTTTTTGTAGCATTGGGGAGCCCACACCAAGAACTGTGGATGTCTCGCTATCTCCCACAATTGAAGGTGAAAGTCTGTCAAGGTGTCGGTGGCACATTTGACGTTATCGCCGGTCGTGTGAGACGTGCGCCGAAACTCTTTCGTTTTATGCACTTGGAATGGTTCTATAGGCTTGCGAGCAACCCTAGGCGTGCACGCCGCCAAACCGCCCTCCCCAAATTTGCCTACCATGTTTTGAAGAGCCTATTCATAAAGTAGCCTGGGCGCCTGACTCAATAGGGTAGTCAGAGGGGGCTCCGGAAATTCGGACAGTGTGGTAAGTGGTAGCCTGGCTTCACCAAAGCCACCAGGTGGTGGCGAACCAGAGGAGCAAGGCCATGAAGCGAACACGACGGAATCACGGAGCGACATTT
>JABFSU010000002.1 GCA_013140455.1 Nitrospira sp.
GCTGGAAGCCCCCCGGAGGATTTGCTATCCTCCCAGCCATGAATCCTACGGCCGTTTATGCGAAGCATCCGGACTATGTCCAGCGCGACGTGGCCGGAGAATGTATTCTCGTCCCGGTGCGGCGCTCGCTCAAAGACTCCAACAGCATTTACGTCTTAAATGAAACCGGCGCGGCCCTCTGGCAGCGCCTCGACGGTACCTGTACGGTGGGGGACATCTGCACCGCATTTCTCGAAGACTACGATGTCACCCCGGACCAATTGAATCAGGACTTCGACACCCTACTGGCAGACCTTCTCTCGATCCAGGCAATCCAAGAGGTGGCGGTCGCTCATGGTCCCACAGGTTAAACTCAGCCATCTGCCCACGCGGTATCCTCTCGCCTGCCAGTGGGAGATCACCTGCCGCTGCAATCTCCGATGCGTCATGTGCTACACCGATTGCCGGAACACGCCGGAAGCCGTGCGCCGCGAACTCTCCACCGCCGAAATCTTTCATATCCTGGACCAGCTGCTTGACGCCGGTCTGCTGGAACTCTGCCTGACCGGCGGCGAGCCGCTCGCGCGGCCGGACTTCTTTCAGATCTACGACTACGCCGTCTCGCGCGGACTCCTCGTGACTCTCTTTACCAACGGCACGCTCATCACTGAATCCATCGCCGATCGTCTGGCGGCTCTCCCGCCGCATCGTATTGAAATCAGTCTCCATAGCACGACGGCCGAAACCTTCGAGCGCGTGACGCAAGGAGCCGGCTCCCATGCGCGTTGCCTGGACGCGATTCGTCTCCTGGCAGCCCGACATATTCCGCTTGTCGTCAAGGCCACCGCGATGACCATCAACCGTGATGAAGTACTCGCCGTCAAGGAGTTTGCCGCCTCATTAGGACCGGCTGCCTTTCGACTGGGTGAGGACCTGCGCCCCGAACTCGACGGCGGAGCCGGACCGTTTCGCTATGCCCTCTCACCACACGAGCTGGAGACACTGAACCGGCAGGACCCGGACCTCTGGAGCGAAGCCTGCCGGAAAGCCAGGACCGACCTGCTACCTTGCAACAGCGGCATGCAACGCTTTCACATCGATGCCTACGGTGGCTTGCAACTCTGCTCCGGCAACCGGCGGCAGTCCTACGACTTGCGACAGGGCTCATTCCGTGAAGGCTTCTACGAGGCGCTGCCCGCGTTTGCCTGTGAATGGAAAACGCCAGCCGCAACGGCGCTCATTCAACCGGAAACGCATCATGTCTGAGACTCGCCCACTGGCCATGATCCCCTACGGCACGTTTAGTCAGCACGTTCACGACCAGGCCGCCACTCATCACCGGGTCATCAAAGCGCAACTCGAACTCACCTATCGCTGTAACCTCCACTGCCGGCATTGCTACACCGATCCGTATAACGACAGCGCCTATTTCCCGCGCGAGCTCACGCTGATCGAGATCCAACGGCTCCTCGGCGAGATGCGAGGCGTGGGTATCATCTGGCTGAACCTGACCGGCGGCGATATTTTTATGCGGCCGGACTTCTTCGACATCTACCAAGCCGCGGTGAACCACGGATTCCTGTTGCAGCTCTATACGAACGGCACGCTCTTCACCCGCGCGATCATCGAACGGCTGCAGGCGCACCCGCCCTTCTCAATCGATATTTCCTGCCATTCGGTCGATGAGTCGCAGTTCGACTGGTTCACGCAGGTGCCGGGCTCCTACCGCGCGTTCCTGCGCGGGATCGAGCTGTTGCGCACCAGCAATCTCCCCTTTACGCTCAAAACCAAATTAATGAACTGGAATGCGGGTGAGTTGGATCAGCTGCGCAGTTTCACCGAGGCGATGGGCCAGCCGTTTGGCTACACCACGTCGCTCTCGCCGAGACTGAACGGAGACTGTTCGTCTCTGGAGTATCGCGTCGATCCGGATACGATTCGCCGCCTCTCCTCGAACCTGGATGGCATGCAGCAAGCCGATGCGTGCGGAACGAACGCGCCCCTGTCGCCCCCCTCTCACCAGCGCCTGTTTCGTTGCGGTTGCGGTACCGACACCATTCACATCAACGCCTGGGGCGAACTCAGCACATGCACGTTTCAATACGAGGCGCGACCCTCGCTGCGCAGCCACACATTACGTGCAGCGATTGACCACACCTTCGCGGCAACCCGGAGTCTTGCTTACCAGACAGATTCAGCCTGCCGCACATGCACCCTGCACGAATTTTGCGACAAACAACCGACGCAAGCTCGGTGGGAAGTCGGACACCCGGAAATGCCCATTCCCTATGATTGTGACGTCGCCGTTACCCGCGCCGCTTTGACGGGCCAGCAGCCATTGATTCATCCCCTGCATGGTCACCCCCGTCCTCTGTGACGGCCACAACAGGAGTCTCGACATGAACCAGAAGAAACCCTATACAACACCGCAGCTCTTCGAAGTCCCGCTGGATCAGGAGCAAGCCATCCTGACTTCCTGCAGCACTGCAACAATCGCCGCATCCGCCGGCGGCAACAATGGATGTCGTCCCCCCACAGGCTGCAGAAATTATCCCGGGGCCAATCCCCTTGGCTGTAAACGCTCTTTGATTCCGCTTACCTACATGGGGCGAACCTGTCATGACAGCGGCCCGCGCGCTTCGTAGGAATCACAATGCGCTTTACCCTTGAAATTGGTGGATACCGCATCGCTGTCAATGAACCACAGGACCACCCCGTTCTCCTGTGGCCGCTTCGCCCCTTCGATGTGTTTCTCGTGGACGACCACAATCCTGCCGATGTCACGGTTAACGCCGCCGTTGTTGCCACTCTCCCTGACCTTCCGACGGACCACTTGCGTTTCGATTCAGATCACGGACACTGGAAACTTTTTGAGTCGGGCGACCATCTCGTCCTCGATAGTCTCAGTCCGAAGACCGGCGCCTCACGAGCACGCGCGCGGTTGTCGCCCGATTACCGGCATGTGGAAGCCTGGATGTTGCCGGATTTTCAGAACGGGCAAGTGGGCTGGTCCCCCATGCATCTCTTCAATCCGATTCTCGAGATCTGCCTGCTTTCTCTCCTGACGCGGGATGAAGGAATCCTGCTCCACGCCTCAGGATTGGCTTACCAGGAGACCGGATTCGTCTTCACCGGCGCATCAGGAACCGGGAAGTCCACACTGGCCGGATGGTTTGCAGGCCGGGGAGCTCAAGTCTTAAGCGATGAGCGTATGATTCTGCGCCGGACCGTTTCATCAGTGACGCTGTATGGCACCCCCTGGATCGGCTCGGGAGAGTTCGCCGCCAATGCCTCAGCTCCGCTTTCCCGACTCTTTTGTATCCGTCATGGAGAGGACCGGCATCGCTTCGAGCCACTCCCGGCTTCGCGCATCGTGGCCTTTCTCCTGCAACAAACGTTTCTCCCCTATTGGGATCGCACCGCCATGGACGCGACCGTCGACAGCCTGATCGCTCTAACACGACAAATTCCGTGCATCGGTCTCGCGTGTTTAAAGAATCCGAATGTTGTCGACGCGATCATGGACCATCAGCGCACCGCCCCGCTCACAACCGTATAATGCGACACCTCGATGCCCAAACTTTTCTCGACTCCGTCTCAGCCCACTCCGGGCAAGACCGCCGGCCGGATAGCGCCACCTTCGAGCTGACCTACGGCTGCAATCTTCGGTGTGTCCATTGTTACAATCCCACCCATCGAGCCTTGCCCCATGAACTGACGACCGCCGAAGTCTGCTCGATCCTGACGCAGATGGCCGAACTGGGCGTACTGACCGTCAGCCTTAGCGGAGGCGAACCGTCACTGCGATCCGACATCGACCCGATCCTTCGCCACGCGCGCCGGGCCGGTCTGCTTATCTGGATGTTGACGAACGCCACGCGCATGACACCGACATTTGTGTCGCTTCTCACAGAGATCCCAATCGCCCATGTGTTCGTATCCATCTACGGCGCGACCACGAACACCTATGAGTCGATGACCGGAGTGACCGGTTCTTTCTCACATTTTCTTCACGGACTCGATACGCTGAAGGCCTGTCCATTCCCGGTGACTGTCAGGATGCCCGTGACCACGATTAATTGGACGGAAGTCGATGCCTGCCAGGACCTCGTGGAATCCCGCGGGTTCAAGTTTCAATACAGCCTCGACATCCACCCTCGAACCGATGGTAATCCTACGCCGATCTCCTATCGGCTGGCGCCCGATCGCAAAGCTGAACTCGACCTTCGAAAACTGGGGAAAGCGCCGCCAGAGGTATCTCCGGACACCTGCACCGCCGACGAACCCTTCATTTCCTGCGCCTGCGGCCGCAGCCGCTTTGCCGTGACACCCTATGGCGAAATGAATCTCTGCGTAGCATTTCCGACACCCAAGTATGACGTGCGAACCGGCACCGTGCGCGAAGGATGGGCCATCCTCAAAGACACCGTCGACCAGGCGCAGCCCAATTCCCAATATGAGTGTCCGACGTGCGACGTCAACCGATTCTGCCGCCAGGGACGCAGCGATGCCTGGCTGGAGACCGGTGATATGAGTGCCTGCCTTCCGCACTTTAAAGAGTGGGCCACACTGGAGCACCGTACCCATGCTCTCCTCGACCCTCGACGACCTCGCTGACGCCTACTCCCGCGTAAGCGCCGGCAATGCCGTTGTGTTCGAACAATTTCATGCCTTCGCTGCGCTGCTGGAGCGGGCACAGATCCCCTTTCTGGTCGTCAAAGGGCTGGATGTTCTCGTCAGGTTTTATGGAATCCGTGGGACGCGGCCACTGTCTGATGTCGATCTGCTCGTCCATGAAACCGATCTTGATGCCATTGACGGCATCCTGACAGACGCCGGGTACTCCAGGCAGATCGATGGAAACCCTTGCTATCGGTCCCCGGGAAATGACCTATCCTTCGATATCGTGACCACCCTCTGGTACCTTGACAAGCAAGGCTTGGCCGAGTTATGGGCCCGCGCCGCACCGCATATCCTCCACCCACGAACCATTTCTCTGCTCGCCGCCGACGATCTCTTGATTCATCTGACCGCCTATGCGGTCATTCATCGCGGCACGCTCACCCCGGCATGGGAACAGGACATACGCTTGCTGCTCTTACGCGAACCCCTCGATTGGACAGCCATCACCCGCAAGGCCGGACTGTACTCGCTCTCCATCCCCTTGCTCTATGGGCTCACATACCTTCGTCACCGTATGCCGACGCTTCCGATTCCGGACGCGTTTCTCCAGACCATGGCTCCGGTCGGATGGTTCGAGTACAGCCTTTACTGGCTGCTCCAACGATTGGTCACCAATCAGCCCATTCCCGAGCTCGGTCATTTCCTGATCTGGCTGACCAGGCCGGCTGGAAAGAAGTGGTCGTGGCTGTGTCGAACCTTCATTCCATCCAAGATATTTCTCGGATACCGCTACGGGGCCGCCGCGACACGTGCACCTCTGGTCACCCGCTGCCGCCGCTTGATCGGCCTTGTCTGGGGCATACTCACCCTGGCAACCCGAATTGTTCGGCGACTGCTCCAACGGCCCTTGCGAGCCCCCGCATGATCGTCACACTCACACCTCGCACCGCAGCCCGCTTTGCCGGCAGCGCACTCCCGGAGAACTGCCAGGGACCGGCCTTGCAACATCTACAGATCCCGCGCGTGGCCTCCTGGAGTATGTACCCCACACTCTGCAAAGGCGATCGCCTTGAACTGGGTCCAGCTGAGCCGCTCCATGTGGGTGACTTAGTGGTCTTCCGGAAACCATTCGGACTGGTCTGCCATAGGCTGGTCGCACGGCAAGCGCAAGTCCTGTTCACAAAAGGCGATGCCAATTCCGGGGCTCCGGAGCCGGTGATGCTCAGAGATGTGCTCGGGATTGTCGTCGCGGTGGTGCGCGGATCGACCCGCGTCATCACGGCAGATCTGGCTACACTCGCCCCTCCGCCGCCGTGGCGCCGCATCATCGACCACCTGAGCGTGATTACGCTGGACCGCAGCCGACAAGGAGTCCACCGACTGATCCGACTGGCATTACAGAGTTCCTGGCTCGGAGGGTACTTGGCCGGCCGGATGGTACGGTGGGCCACCATTGAATGCGTGACGGCAAGCCCGGTACAGTCGTTCCACGAGGCCCTCGTGCCCACCCCAACCGCACCCCCAATACATCAGAACGGGCGGCCCGATCCATTGATGATACTCGGGATTCGCCTTGGCCCGGTCTGGCTGGGGACCTTTCACCAACCCACAGAAAGACTGGACATCCGGCCCATCCTGGCCGGTACCAGGCTTGAGTTCACCCTCCGAGAGGCGCTCCGGCATCAGTGGGGCTCCTGACGGCAACCATCCTCCCGCCAATCACCTTGTATTCTATCGAGATGAAACACACATCCTTTTGCCCGATCGATCCGTAGAGTGTTATAGTTGGGGCGTGTTTCAGACCGAAGCCAGAATGCCGTTATCCAGCTGACCCACTATGGACGCCTCGTCGCAACACGCCGCCTCAAACATTGATCCAAAGCTGCTGGCCCGGGTGGTCAAGGGAGACCACCAGGCATTCAGTCAGCTCTACGACCAATCCAGTACGCTTTTGTATACGATGGCACTGCGAATTCTCGGCAATCGCGATGAAGCGGCTGAACTCCTCCAGGATGTCTACCTGGAAGTCTGGCGCAAGGTTTCCCGCTATGATGTCGGACGGGGTACCCCTGTGGCATGGCTGGTCACGCTGACGCGTAGCCGGGCCATCGATCGACTCCGAGCCCGGGCCTCCCGGGGCCTGAACAAGTCGACAGAATCCCTGGACAGCTCGTTGGCCTCCCAGATCGCCGATCGGGGTCCCAACCCGTTCGACGCACAGGCCGATCAGGAAATTAAGACCTTGGTGGGAAGCGCCCTGGCGGCGCTTCCGCAAGCCCAGCAACATGCACTGGAATTGGCCTACTACGAAGGGCTGTCCCACGCAGAAATCGCAGCCCGGCTGAATCAGCCGCTCGGAACCGTGAAGACCAGAATCAAGCTGGGCATGTCCAAGCTCCGGGAATCGCTCCGGCGCTGTTGGGAACAGGGTGAACACGTATGACCCACGAAGAACTCGAAGAAGCCGTCCCGCTATATGCCGCAGGCGCGCTCGAACGCTCCGAGCGGCAGGCTCTTGAAGCCCACCTGCTCTCCGGTTGCGTCTCCTGCCACACGGCGCTCAAGGAGTTCCAGTCGGTGGCGGCCATTCTGCCGTTCGGATTGAATTCGATGCCGGCTCCTCGTGCGCTGAAAGCGAAAATCATGGCGGCGCGCACACCGACCGCCATCGCCGAGGACGCTCAAGAAAAAGTCGACACGAAACCAAGTCTGGAACCGGGGGAATGGATGAACCATCTCTTCCCGCCGGAATCCGCAGCCGCCCCGAGATCCTTCGGATGGGCTTTAAGCTTCGCTGCATTAGCCATTCTCTCCATCGGAGGCTATCTCGCCTGGACCTCCTATACTCAAAACGTCACCGGCACCGCCGTTGTCCAGCAACTCCAAGCGGCTTCGGATGACCAGACGAAGAAGGTCGCCGCCCTGCAGCAGCAGCTGGACGATCGGGAACGCGCGATCGTCCAAATGAAGGAAGAGTTGCAGCAACGCACGACCGACTCAACAGAACTGAAGGATCAGCTCATTCAACGCGAGGCAGAGCTCGAAGATCTAAAATTTCAATTCGCTGCACGCGGGGGAGTACCGGCCAACCGTGAACCGGAAGATGAACTCGCCGCCCTGCTCCGCGTTCCGAATGCGAAAGCCGTCTCACTCAATGGATCAGATATGGCTAAACAAGCGTCCGGGATGCTCGTCTACGATGCCCGGACCAAAAAGGCCTGGCTCTATGCGATGAATCTTCCGGAATGTCCCAACGGCACCACGTATCAACTCTGGGCGATCAATGACAAACCGGTCAGCGTGGGAACCTTCCATATGGACAGCGGCGAGACCGCGCATCTCCTTGTCAGCCGGGTGCCGGAATTCTCTAAGGCCAAAAAGTTTGCCGTCAGTCTTGAGCCTTCAGGAGGGCGCCCTACCCCGACCGGCCCAATCTATCTGGTCAGCCAATCGTAACAACGTCCGTCACACAACCCGACCGGCATCGCCACCCATGCCTTGAGCTTCGATGAGTGACTGCGTAGATGGAACCCTCGCACCCATGACCATCGACTCCACACAGGATGAAACATTCATGCGAATGGCGTTGGAGCAGGCGGCACTGGCTCCCGCATTAGGGGAAGTGCCTATTGCGGCGCTGCTGGTCCATGATGGACAGGTACTGGCGCTGGCTCATAATCTCCGTGAAACAAGGCAGGACCCGACGGCGCACGCGGAGATAGTGGTCATTCAAGAGGCGGCGGAAAAACTGGGAACCTGGCGGCTGATCGACTGCACACTCTATGTCACCCTGGAGCCCTGTCCGATGTGCGCCGGCGCCATTGTCCAGTCACGCATCGCCAGAACCGTGTTCGGCGCCTGGGACCCCAAGGCCGGTGCCTGCGGCTCACTGATGGATATTCCGACCGATCCACGGCTGAATCACCGGGTGACGGTGACCGGAGGGCTGTGCGAAATTGAAAGCCAGGCTCTGCTGCGAGAGTTTTTTCGGCAACGACGCCGCGAGACTCCCTAACATATTTGTTCCGGCTACCCGGACGTCTCCTGCGATCAATCCGTTGCCGCTGCGCAGGGATTGCAGGGGTTGATGGTCCAATCAGCCCCGTGCGCCGCAACCGCACCGACCCATCCGGGTCCACAATCCAGGGTCCTGACGACCCATGGCTGTTGAGAATATTCCCCAAGTCGCACCGGCACGCCGTCCCGATCCGATCCGCTTGACCAATCTATTTCACAGGCCTGCAGCGAGGCTAATCCCACCCCTTCGGCTTTCAGCACCGCTTCTTTCGCAACCCAGTAGTGAAAGAACTCCCTGCTGCGTGATTCGGGCGCAGTGGATCGCACATGCTGCTGCTCGCGGTCAGAGAAAAAACGTTCCGCCAACTTGAGAGCTTCCACGTCCTCTCTGATCAACTCCAGATCTACCCCAACCTCTCGACCCTGCGCGATCGCGACCATGGCGTTGCCATGCGCATGGGAGAGATTGAAGGTCAGTGCCGCGTGTTCCGGCCGGAGACCTGCCACTGTCGGTTTTCCAGTAGCTGTCGAACTGAACTCGATGCGGGCCGGGGCGAGGCCAAGATAGAGCCCCAGGATGAACCGCAACCCTCCGTGGGCCAGCACATACCGTTCGCGGTCCTGCCGCCGAAGAAATCTGGAAGCCCGTTCACGTTCCTGTTGATCGAGCCAGTCCAGACACCGACCGTACTCAGTATCTTCACCAGTGAGAGTCAACGGCCAGATATCGATCGTCGAGACAAGAAGAGACCGGCGCCGTATGACAGACACCTTGAATAGCTCACAAATCGGGGAGAACTCCACTCTGATACTCGACGGCATTCGGACCGATCGTAGGCTCATCTTGCTTCCCAGAGTCACACCCCACCCGGCAGATGTCAGGAGGACACGACTTTCCCGTTCTCCAGTTTGATGACCCGATCGCCGAGATGGAAATACCGGTCATCATGCGTAATGACCACCACACTCTTCCCTCTCGCGCGAAGTTCCGGCAGTAACTTCATGTAGAAGACGTCTTTGTACTGCGGATCCTGATCGGCCGCCCATTCATCGAACACATAGACGGGCCGGTCCTCCAGATAGGCGGTCAACAATGCCAGGCGTTTTCGCTGCCCTTGGGACAAATCGACCGTTGAGAATTTGCGCTCTCTCACCTCCACCTTGTGATCAAGCTGCAAGCTGGAAAGATACGCGGCCGCCGATGTCCGAATCCGCTCTTCATCAATGCCCAAGAGTTTCTCAAATAAGTGAAAATCAGAAAACACCACCGAGAAATGCTCGCGATACCAGTCGCGATTGGCATCCGAAATCGGGGTTCCATTTAACAACACCTCGCCCGAGTGCGGAACATACAAGCCGGCAAGCAGCTTGACGAACGTCGATTTCCCGCTGCCATTTCCCCCGATCACAAACGACAACTCCCCGGGACACAGCTTCAGGCTGATCGGCCCGAGTGAAAACGGGTCGTTGCCGCGACTGTCTGTCGCATATTGAAACGTGACTGACTCCAATGTCAGAGATTCCAGTTGTCCTGCCGTCACCGGCGAAATGACGCTGTGGCGACCCTCAACGGAATTGTCCAGGGACACACCCAATCTTTGTATATTCTCAAACGCGACCTGCCCGCGTTCGACGGTCGGCAAGATGCCGATGATCCCCCAAATGGGAGACATCATATAGAGCAATACCACGACATACCCGATCAATGACTCCGTCGAAAGTGGAAACATCAGGGGAAATACAAAAAGGATGACGCCGATCATGGAATAAAATGCGAAATGAGACCAGGCCTCGGCAATTGCATACTGCCTGGAGGCATCAATACTGGTTCGCCGGTACAGATCGGCCGCTCCGTGGAGTTCCTGATCAATAAATTCTTTGCGCCGTTGCCTGTGAAGGGTCAACTCCTTGATCCCCTCCGTCAAAGACCGGAAATGCCTGAATAACTGAGCCCTGGCCTCACGGGATGAGTAGATGGTCGAAAAAGCCCTGGTATGTAACCAGTGATACCCCCACGCGCCGAGCAGTGTGGCCGTCACGACGAGCAGAAACGTCGGCCAGGACAGCCAGAGCAGATAGACCCCGCATCCGAGGACAATGGCCGCATTCATCGCCAATTGCGGCAAACATTGGATCGACCATGCCAGCATGCTCACGTCGTCGGTCAGGGTGACCAGGATATTCGCGTGACCGTACGCTTCGGTGCGTCGATACGGAGATTGAAGGATTTTTTCACAGAGCGTCAGGGAGAGATCGAGGGTCGTGTCTTGAGCAAAGCGGGTCAGGGTCAATTGCGAGATGATCTGGGTGGCGAGCTTCCCCGCAACCACTGCCACAAACCCCAGCGCCAGGAAACTTTCTTGATCATGCCGCTGTTGCAAGACTCGATTGATCAGGGCCAGCACGCCCGCACTGCAGAGCCCGGACAACACGCCCACACAGACCATGGCGGCCATCACGGAACGTGAACGCTGAAAAAGAAACGAGACAAACCCTGGGAGGCGGATGTTCATGCGGACTGATTATTTCGAGCCGGTATTCCAACTCCTGCGGCCCGATCCGGACTCTTCTGGAGGTAATTGTGCAAATGGCCGGCAAGTTCCTCAACGAACGGCGACACGAACAGGCGACCGGAGTCCTCGGCCGGAATGTGCACGGTACAGCTCGATCCCGCACCCAATTCCTGCCATCGATGCCGCGTGTCCGGAATGACATCATCGACATGCCGATTGGAAGCCACCACATTCACGACCTGAGCAGCAGTTGGTTGCACTCGATACCGGGCCACTGCAAGGAGGGTGGCCTCAGTCAATCGCTGCACTTGAAAATCACGATCCCGGATATGATCAGTAAGGGATTGTGAAAATAATGCCAGCACGACCTGAGTCTTGCGTGCAAGAGTCACCCACCACTGGTTCATCGGTAGCCGCGAGATGCTTCGGATGTCCTCCATAATCTTGCCCGCCACAATCATGGACATGAAAGCTTTCGCCACTAGCCTGTTCTTATATCTGCTGTAAGAGTCAGGATGCCAGGTGTCCATCATGAAGAGGGTGACAGGGCAACCGAGCGCGGTGAGCTGCCTGGCCATTTCATACCCGATAAGCCCTCCGGTACAGACCCCCCCGATCAAGTACGGTCCATCGGGATGCATGCGCCGCACTTCCTGCACATAGTGGGATGCCATCTCCGGCACCGAGGTGAACGGCGTTTCCTTTCCATCAAGCCCTCTCGCCTGCAATCCGTAGAGCGGCTGTTCCGTCCCGAGAATACGCGCCAGCTTTGCAAAGACAAGCACATTGCCCCCAACGCCTGGCACCATAAACAACGGTACTCCGGCTCCGCTTGGCTGGATCGCGACCAGGGACTGCCACGGGGGAACCCAACTCGCTTTGGTCAGCACAGAAGCAAGCTCGGCAATGGTGGGAGACTGAAATAGAGTGGCGAGGGGAAGTTGCTTCTCAAATACGAGTTCCAGCTGATAAAACAGCTGCGCCGCCTTGAGTGAATGGCCACCGAGATCGAAAAAGTTATCGTGAATCCCGATCTCCTGCATCCCAAGAACCTGCTGCCACAACGCCGTCAGCTGGACCTCCATCCCGTTTCGAGGGCCGACATACGGCTGACCGGCCGTATGGCCCGACAACTCCGGCTGAGGCAAGGCTCGCACATCGATTTTCTTGTTGGCCGTTAAGGGAAAGGCTTCCAGGAATACAAAGAAAGAGGGCACCATATACTCCGGCAGCACCGCCCGCAGGAAGGACCGGAGTTCTTCCGCCCCTGCATCCTGCCCGTCCTGCAACACCAGATACGCGGCCAACTGCTTCAGGCCATGCTGATCATCGCGCGCGGTCACGACCGTTTGCTTGATTTTGGGGTGGCGACTGAGGATAGCTTCGATTTCGCCAAGCTCGATACGGAATCCTCGAATCTTGACTTGATGATCGATCCGTCCCAGATGGACAATTCTCCCGTCGGTTCGATAGCGCCCGAGATCACCGGTCCGATAGAGCTTGGCCTCCGGATGAAGTGAAAACGGGTGAGGGATAAATCTGTCCGCCGTGAGGTCCACGCGGCCATGATACCCCCGCGCCACCCCATCCCCGCCAATATAGATTTCTCCGGCCACACCGACTGGAACCGGCTGTAAATACGGATCGAGCACATACACATCCGTATTCGCGATAGGGCGGCCAATGGTGATTTCAGGAGAATCCGAGCTGATTCTTTCGACGGTCGACCAGATCGTCGTTTCCGTCGGACCATACATGTTCCAAAGCGCCTTGGTTCTCTCACGTAACGCGACCGCAAGATCCTGAGGGAGCGCTTCACCTCCGCAGAGAGCGGTCAACGACGGACTCCCCGGCCATCCCGCCTCAAGAAGAAGCCGCCAGGTTGCAGGAGTCGCCTGCATGATTGTCGGCTGCACTCGTTCGAGGGTGTCCCGAAGCTTATGTCCGTCAGTTGCGACAGTCCGACTGACAATCTCAACCCGCCCTCCGACAAGAAGCGGCAGATAGAGTTCGAGCCCCGCAATGTCGAACGACAGTGTCGTGACGGAGAGAACGGTGTCACCCCGGGTACAGCCCGGCTGGCCCTTCATGGACCACAGAAAATTCATCAGTGAGCGATGCTGGATTTCCACACCTTTCGGTTGCCCGGTCGATCCCGATGTATAGAGTATGTAGGCTAGATCATGACCGGAAGCCGAGGACGGGAGATTGTGCCCGTTGTCTTCTGAGAAGATGTGCCCCTCGCGATCAAGACACCAGACTCGACACGACTGGCCACTGAACCGATCGGACAAGGCCGTGGTCGTGATGATGAGCGGGGCTCCGGAGTCTTCCACCATAAACCGGACGCGATCACGTGGATAATCGGGATCAAGCGGTACATAACACCCCCCGGCCTTCATCACCGCGAGTAACACCGGAACCATGTCCACTGACCGCTCCAGACAGACGCCGACGGCCACCCCTGGAGAGACGCCCATGGCCCGCAAGGCTCGCGCCAACTGGTTCGCTTTCCCGTTGAGCTCACGATACGTGAGAACACGTTCGTCCATCGAAACAGCAATGGCTTCAGGAATCTCTTCAGCCTGTCCTTCAATGTGCTCCGGCAGACAGTCCGTATGCGGATACTCAGCCGCCGTCCGGTTCCATTCGTACAGAATGCGTGACCGCTCCATCTCCCCCAGCATAGTCAGCTCGGAAACCAGGGCCTGCGGATTCGACATCGCACTCTCGATCAACGCCAGATAATGTCCGGCGAAACGCTCAATGGTCTCGCGCACGAATAGGGCTGAATTGAAGGTAAAGTAGGCCTTCTTCGCGACTTCCAATTCGATGGACAGACTCAAATCGAACTGGGCTGAACCAGGCTCGACCTCGAAGGGCTCCCATTCCAGCCCATAGAGTTGAATATCTCCAATCGGAGCATTGGCCATGTTGAACAACACCTGGACCAACGGCGCCATACTCGCATCACGTTCGACTTGGAGACTTTCCACCAGTTTGTCGAAAGGATAGTCCTGGTTGGCAAACGCGCCCAATGCGGTATTCTTCACACGCTCCAGAAGGCCTGCAAACGTAGGATTGCCGCTGACATCGACACGAAGCGCTAAGGTATTGACGAATGTTCCAATCAGCTGCTCCATCAGCATATGCGTCCGGTTCGCAATCGGACAGCCGACGGCCAAGTCTACCTGTCCCGTATAGCGGCTCAAGAGCAACTGGAAGCACGCTAACATCGTCATAAAGGGCGTCACGCGTTGGTCGGCGCTGAACTGTTTGAGTCGCTGGATCGTGGAGTCCGGAATATCTACCGCACATAGCCCCCCCTCGAAGGTTTGAACGGCCGGCCGCGGAAAATCCGTTGGAAGGTGCAGGATGGGAAGATGCTCCAGCGTTTTCATCCAATACTGTTCTTGTGCGGCCAAGACTGCTTCCGTCATGCACCGGCGCTGCCATACCGCGTAATCCGCGTATTGGATGGACAAGGTCATTTCAGGCAACGGTTGCCCCTGACATAACGCATTATAGTACGCGGCAAAATCGCGTCCGAGAATTCCGAAGGACCATTGATCCCCGACAATATGATGCAGATTGAGCACGATCAGATGGTCTTCTTGGTCAAGAGTGATCAGCGAGATTCTCGCGAGCGGCCCTTTCTCGAGATCAAACGGGCGAGCCCCTTCCTGTTCGGCAATTCGCCGGGCTTCTCCCTCGCGTTGATCCGCCGGAATTCTGCGGAGGTCGATTTCAACCAGGTGAGGAGACTCCCACGACGCGATACGTTGCTCCAGCCCGGCCCCGGTCATCGCAAAGGTTGTTCGAAACGCTTCATGGCGCTGCGAGAGTAACTGCACGACCTGCCGAACCACTGGTACGCTCATCACTCCTTTATGTCGAGAGACGAAGAGAAGATTGTACGCAGTTGCCTCCGGCGCCAGTTGCTGAACAAACCACATACGCTGCTGCGAAAATGACAGCGGCAACGACCCGTCACGCGAGACCGGCACGATCGGCGGCAATGGCGACGGAGCATTCCCTCGATGCTGTTCCACGCGAATCAGCTCGGCGACACCGGCAATCGTCGGGGCCTCGAACATCGAACGCAGCGGAAGCTCCACGCGAAACACTTCTCGAATGCGCGAAATCACCTGCGTGGCCAAGAGAGAATGGCCGCCCATGGCAAAGAAGTTTCGATGAATATCGATCGTCTGCTCTCCCAATACATCCCGCCAAATCTCAAGAAGGCCCTGTTCAATCGGATCACGTGCCCGAATGGAGGCCGTTTCGCTCCGGTTCTCGCCAAGCGTATGTCGTTGAAGCGCCAGACGATCAACTTTGCCGTTGGATAAGTACGGAATGGCATCGACCACACACACGGCGGCAGGAACCATGTAAGAAGGGAGCGTCCGCTTGAGAAGCTCATGGAGATAGGGACTTGTCGAGCCCGGCCCCTGATCGGACGTCACAAAGGCAATGAGGCTTGGCCCTATGGTCATATCGTCTCGCACAACCACGGCAGCGGCGCGGACACCCGGTAACCCGCTCAGGGCCGATTCGATTTCCCCAAGCTCAATACGATATCCCCGCACTTTTACCTGGCTGTCAGCACGCCCGATATATTCGATATTCCCATCCTCGCGAATCAGACCGAGATCGCCCGTCTTGTAGAAACGGGCTCCAGGTACAAATGGATTGGGAAGAAACCTGGCACTCGTCAGTTCCGGCAAATTCAGATACCCTCGTGCCAAACTGGCACCGCCGATCACAATCTCCCCCACCACCCCGACAGGAACCGGAGACAACCCTTCATCAAGCAGATAGATGGCGGCGCCGGCGATCGGCTTTCCTATTGGAATGCGCCCTCCCGACTCGGTTCCGGTCGTCTGGTACACGGTCGACCATACCGTCGCTTCCGTCGGCCCATACTCGTTGTATAGCGCCGCCTCCTGAAGCCGTTCATAGTGCCGCCGCACCAGCGAGACCGGGAGACTTTCTCCGGCAGACACCACTACCCGGAGTGACTGAAGTGCTGCTGCTGCCACATCACGCAGCATCGCCTCGTATAACGACGGCACAAGCACAATGTGGGACACATGATGCCGGGAGATCAACGCACCGAGCTGATACGGATCTCGATAATTGTCTTCCGTTGGAATGACGAGAGTCCCTGCGTGGAGCAGCGTCCAGAAGATGCTCGTCACGGACCCGTCAAACGCAATAGGAAAGGTCAGGAGGCAACACGAGACCGGATCTTTGTAATACTGCAGCCGTGCCAGAAGAGAATGCAGGAGCGCTCCGTGTGTAATTTCCACGCCCTTGGGCCGACCTGTCGACCCGGAGGTGTAGATCACATAGGCGGCATGATCGAGCTCCTGTCGCGGCCACCCCACAGAGGCCTCGTGAGGCTGCCCCTCTCCTGCGAATGACTCCAGCTCGATGACCGGTCCACCCCCGTATGGAAGCGTGGCTCGCAGATGCCGTTGCGTCACCAGAAGCGCGACCCCGGCATCTGCGAGAATCAATCTCTGCCGCTGTTCCGGCGCACTGGCATCCAAGGGCACATAGGCTGCGCCGGCTTTTAGAATGCCAAGAATCCCGATGAGACTTGAGATCGATCGATCGACACACAACCCTACCCGGACGTTTCTTCCTCCAGTGGCGTCATACACCGCCCTGGCGAGCTGGTCCACACACACGACGAGCTCGCGATAGGACAGCCGGTCTTCCCCGCACACCACCGCCGTCCTCTCGGGAAATTGCTTGAGACGAGCCTCGATCATCGGCAGGATTGACGTGGCCTGCTGCACATCGACCGTACTGCGGTTCCACTCCACCAAGATCTGCTGTCGTTCCTCCTGAGTCAGCAGCGGCAAATCCAGAAGGCGCGAACCGGAATTTTCTATCAGACCTTTCAACATGATCTCGATCTGGGCAAGCATCCGATCGACCGTTCCACCATCGAACAACGCCCGATCATAGAGCATCACCAGCTCAAGTCCATCAACTCCATTGACAACCAACAGCGTGAGATCAAGTTCGACGGCCACATCGTCAATCGGGACATGTCCGACCGACACCCCCTCAAGACGCAGATCGCTGAGCGGATCGTCTTCCCACACGATCATGACATTGAACACATGAGGCGAGTCGGCGGCTCTTCGCCCCTTGAGCGCACCGATCACCCGTTCGAAAGGCACATCTTGATGATCATAGGCTTCGCACACAGTCTGGCGGGCGCAACGGAGAAGCTGCTCTCCTGTATCGACATCGGAGAGGTCCATGCGCAAGGCCACGGTATTGGCAAAATATCCCACCACATCCTGCCATTGTGATTGGCGACGATTCGCCACGACCGTCCCGACGACGATATCCGTCGTCCGGGTCGCGCGGTGAAGCCAGGCGCACAACGCGGAGTAGACCGCCATGAATTTGGTCGCGCCCTGCCGGCTGCAGAACGCTCCCAGGTCTGCCACCATCGATTCGGGAAGAACGCGGATTCTCGATCCCCCCTGGAACAGCGGCACGCGCGGGCGCGGGCGATCAGAGGGCAGGTCAAGCAAGGACGGCAGGTGGTCCAACTGACGTTGCCAATATCCCAACTGCGCGGCGTATCGGTCACTCTCCAACTGGCCTCTCTGCCATTGGCTGAATTCAAGATACGATCTCTGCGAACGCGCGGGAGCCATCTCCTGATCGTTAGTTCGCAACCTGTACAGTTCCGTAAGCTCCCGGCAAAGCAACCGCAATGACCAGCCATCCGAGACAAGGCGATGAACGGTCAGGATGCAGAGGTGCTCCCCATCACTCGTCTCAAGAAGAAGTACCCTGAGCAAGGAAGGGCTTCCCAAGTCAAATGGAACCAGTACTTCCTCCCGAACTCTTCGCCGGATTTCTGTGTCAAGATTCGAGGGAGAGATATCGCGCAAGGAGGTCCGCGTGATCTTCGCGACCACCTCGGTCGAATTCGCCTGATAGGGAAGCTCGCCAACTGACGCAAACCCCATCCTCAAAATATCATGCCGTTGCACAAGCTGCTGGATGCTGGCGTTGAAGGCAGGAAAATCCAGACGTCCAGACAGCCTCATCCCGATGGAAATGTGATTCAACGCGCTGCCGGGCTGTACTTGCTCCAAGAACCATAACCGCTCTTGACTGCAGGAAAGCGGATACTGCCCCACTTCCCCACCCTCTGCCTGCAGGCCTCTCTTGCCGGATCCCGGCTCGCCGGCCGGGCCACGCGAGCTTCGTTCTGTTCCGGAAGAGGCCTCTGAAAGAGAGGCCAGAAGATACGCCGCAAGATCTCGCACTGTCCCCTGGCCAAATAACTGGCCGAATGAAAGATCAACCCCGAACTCCTGCTCAAGCCGATTCTTAACGAGGCTGGTACCGAGGGAATCCAACCCGATATTAACCAAGGGCATTCCTGCCTCGATTCTGGAAACGGAGAGCCCTGACTGCTCTGCGAATACACGCGTCACATACTCTTCAAGCCCTCCACGGCTCTTCAGCAGGTCGTGGATCTTTCGAGGGCTTTCAGCGCTTGGCCTCGAAGCAGTCACGGCCTCTTCAGCTGAGAGCATCATCTGCACGGAGAGCACCGCAAGCGACTGCTCCAGATAGGCCTTTCGACAGGCTTGGCGTTGAACTTTTCCGCTTGAAGTCTTTGGAATCGTCCCGTGACGTACCAGCACAACCCCCCACACCGGGACTTCAAACCGTTCCGCCAAAGTGACGCGAACGGCCGTCGCCACCTCTTCGGCCCGAAGATCTTGTTGCCGATCAACTTCCAGCACAATGATCAGGCGCTCGACTTCGTCCACTTCGACCGAGAAAGCCACGCACCCACTATTCCGCGCCATGGAATGGCAGGCTTCAACGGCCACCTCCAAGTCTTGTGGATAGATGTTTCTCCCGTTCAAGATGATCAGATCTTTCAGACGACCCGTAATAACAACCTGTCCGTCGCTTAAGAACCCCAAATCTCCCGTACGGAGAAAATTCTCCGCTGGCCGACCGGACACCTGAGCGTTGAATGCCTCGATGGTCGCCTCAGCCCTCCGCCAATACCCTAATGCCACGCTTGGACCAGACACCCAGATCTCTCCGACTTGGCCGGCGGCGCATTCCACTCCGTTTCCAGGTTCGACGATAATGACCTGAGAGCCCGGGAGCGGACGACCACACCCCACAAGCTCACGGACACCGGCTTTATCCGGGCTTCGAGGTTCGACCCGATGTGACTCAAGCGCAGCTGAATCCACCGTAATCATATGGGGCGATTCAGACCGCGAGGTACTGGACACGACCAGGGTAGCCTCAGCCAACCCATACGCCGGCATGAATGCATTCCCCTTGAATCCGTGTGGAACAAACACCTGGGTAAACGTATTGATCGTCCGGTGGTGAATGGGCTCGGCGCCGCAACTGGCCACCGCCCAGCGCGCAAGATCACCGGACCAGCCCGGTTGTTTCTGGTAGGCCTTCACACAAGCATCATAGGCAAAGCTCGGAGCGCCGCTATGCGTGATATCCCACCGGTCGATGGCTTCAAGCCAGCGGAGTGGCCGCCGAAGGAATGTCAATGGCGATAAGAGGAACGCCGGAATGCCCGCATATAAAGGGGCAAGAATCCCGTGCACCAATCCATAGTCATGAAAATACGGGAGCCAGCACAACGAGCGGCTCTCAGCATTGACTCCCGCCGTCTGCCGGAGGGCTTCACATTGAGCCAAGACGTTGCGGTGACTGATCATCACGCCACGCGGTGTTGCCGTTGAACCTGACGTATATTGCAAATAGGCCAGGTTCGAAATCGGTGAACGGTTTTGCAAACTTGGCCACCCCTCACCCGTCGGTTGATCAGTGGCTAACCATTGAACCTGGCGATCCGTGGCCACAAGGGTTTGCTCCGCACAGAGGGTCTGGATGCTGGCCGTCGTCAGGACAAGTGTGGCTTGCGCATCATCCAGGATGGCCTGTAGGCGCGACAGGCTGTGCTTGCGTCTGATGGGATCCGGTGCGGGGGCCGGAACGGGAATGAGGCCGGCTTGGATACAAGCCCAAAAGGCCACCACCACTTCAAGTCCAGGGGGGTAAATCAGAAGAGCGCGGGTGCCCGGCTCAACACGCGCACCCAGAGCCGTCGCAAGAACATTCACTTCGCCTGCGAGTTCACCCCACGTAAGCTGACGGTCTATCGCAGCGGTGTCTTTGAGATAGGCATAGGCCAATCCGCCGCCGGCCTGCTCGCAGCGGTAGGCAAGTAATTCGGCAAGGGTACGAACTGAGATAGGTACTGATTCGCTCATGCAGGCAAATGAAACACCAGGACACAATGAATCCAAACAACTAGATAATAGATAGATCCTATGCCGGCTCAGAAGGAATTTCTATCGCTACGGAAGAGAATAGTACGGACCATTCTATTCTAGAAGAGATTTCCTGTTCTGCGCACAAAACAGGCCAGCAAGACTTCACACAACGTCACGATTCGGTGGAATAATTCATCCGTCTCGGAGATTCGCAATGCGCCCAGATTCATTCTCCAATGAATTCGTAGTCGGATTGCCCCACCTACTGAGAGAAAACTCATTGAAAAATCACGTCTCTCACTGTAAGCTCACCCCACAGCTTGATCGTTCAGGGCGCGCATCTTACGGTGCCTCCCAATTCAGCAAGTTGCCAGGAGAGGTGCCAGAGTGGTCGAATGGACTCGCCTCGAAAGCGGGCGTCCTCGCAAGGGGACCGTGGGTTCAAATCCCACCCTCTCCGCCAAACAAAGCTTGCTTGACCCGACGCCATTCTGATCGTTCTAGGCGACGGGATCAGCTCCTCCGGTACTTGCTCACCAGGCCTTCACCTTCTCTCCCAAGACCCGCCGTAATTCGACCATCGCCAACGTGTCGCGCTTGCAGTAGGCCAGCAGTGCTTCCTGAATCTTTGCCCGCTCGATCCAGTCGGTCTCGACGAAGACCATCTTGTAGTATTCAGACGCCGCCTGACCGCCTTCTCTAATGGTGAGATCGTCGTACCGCAACGAGGGCACCAGTGCCGGCAACACTTCTTTGAGGGAATAAGACCCGCCGAACTCCGGATGATAGTAATGTTCTTTGATGATCGGGTGCAGATCCCAAATCCGCTTCACCAGTGCCTTCAAGGCTGGTCTGAGTTCAGGCAGAAACTCCGCCAGTTGTTCGATCACAGATTTTTCATACGGGGAATAGACACAAATACTCCCCTTGCTTCCCAGAGAGTCCAGGAGGGATTCGGCCAATGATTTTCGAGGATCCGTCCCATCTGTGTACAGAAATTCGTGATGCACCAGCTCGCCGGAATCTTGTTCGATGTGATTCGACCATTGCACCGGCAACGCTTGGTAGGGGCGAGTCCCGACAAAGCGTGGCACCGCCAACATGACCGTTTCAAAATCCAGATGATGAACGGGATGCCGCACTGTCTTGAGCGCGGCATCCAGCTTCTCGGACACCCATTCCACATTCTCTTTGACCTTCCGCTGAACCGCCGACAGTTTTGTGCCTTCAGGAATCTCATCGATGGTCACGACACCCTGCCCGGCTAGTTGGCTGGCGATCTGCTTGGCCCCGGGCAAATGAAAGATCCACCGCGCAGGTTTCTGACTCGTGCAGTACGCCCAGAAGGGACATTCGTAGGGCGTGAAACAATGTCGATCCGGATCGATCCCCGGAGCGACCGGTGCAAGCAACATGGTTTTCATCGCGGCTATCCGGTCCGGCACGGTTACCTGCCGCTCCAGCACAATCGAAGAGAGCTCCTCGATTGCGAACAGCTCGTTCAGATCAACCTCACCGCCGACATAGGTATAGGCAGTATTGATACGCATGAGATGACAACTGACGATGTTCAGGCCCGCCCCCGCAAGCACGTAGCGCTGCAGCGCCAGATCGTCCAGATGCACATCCTTCACTTTGGTGGACGACTTCACCTCGATCAGCCGCCACCCCGCCGGGGCTCCGCCTTCTGCTCGCACCCGCTCCAGAATATCGACGCGGATGAGCACGCCATCGGCCATGATCGCCGCCTCATAAATCGTCGGCACGGACTCATCGGCCATCAGCTCTGCTGTTTGGGCAAGAGCCGTCTCAGTCTGTCGATAGCCGGCTGTCACGAGACGCCCGTCGGCGAAACGGCGCCGCGCCAGCTCACCGACTTCCGTCCCCATGTCCAGAATCGCCCGGGTCCCCGCATCAGGCGGCGTCGCAAGATAGGGCTGATAGATATCCAGATACAGGCGCTTATGGCACTGGAGGCCGGAGATATATTTGGACTTCGACAGGCGGGGAATTTTCTGAACCTCGCCTTGCGTAAGCTCTGTCGTCTTTTCCACCATAGTCTGACCCTAACGAACGATGCCGCATTTGTCTAGCCGGGCATCGCCTCAGTTCTGCTAGGATAAGCGCCCATGGCTTCCCGTGTCGCAGACATCCGAAAATCCGTGCTTACCCTGGCCTTGCCGATCACTGTCAGCAGCCTTCTTCAACGAGCCGAAGGCATCGTCGCGGTCTTTTTAGTCGGGGGACTCGGCGTCATTCCCATTGCCGCCGTCGGCCTGGGACAACTCCTGGCGTTCATCGCCACAACGCTGGTCTCAGGTCTCTCTGTAGGATCGAATGTGATCGTCGCCCAGCTATGGGGAGCCAAACGACATCGGGACGCCGGAGAAGCCGCCCGTCACTTTCTCGGGCTGTCCATTGTAGTCTCGTTGGTGCTGGCGGCGCTGGGCATGACGCTGAATCGCTTTGCGATGGACTTACTGGGGGCTGAACCCGGCGTTCTTGCACTCGCCATTCCCTACTCGACGATCATCTTTCTAGTGATCCCCTTCACCGTGTTGCTTCAGGTCTTGTCCTCAATCCTACAAGGTACCGGCGATACCCGCACACCGATGTACGCCATGATCCTGGTGAACCTGCTCCATATCGGGATTGCCTACCCCCTCGTCTATGGGTACTGGGGCCTGCCCGCACTGGGCGTGAAAGGAGCGGCGATTGCCGTGGGAATCGCCGAAGCCGTCGGCGTGGCCTTTCTCTGGTGGCGCAGCCGTCCCATATTGCATTCGTCCACCCACATCCGGCTGGATCTCATTCGAACCATGTGGCATGTCGGTGCGCCAGTTTCTGGCGAGCGTATCGTGCAGCAGGCGGGCATCCTCATCTATACGAAACTCGTGCTCCTCTATGGCACCGTGTCCTATGCAGCCCATCAAGTGGGCCTCTCCATCGAGTCGCTGTCGTTTTTGCCCGGCTATGGCTTTGCCATCGCCGCCGCCACCATGGTCGGCCAAAGCATCGGCGCCGGCAAATACACCAGAGCGAAGCTAGAGAACTGGGAAGCCAACCGTCTCGCGATCATCATCATGGCCGGCATGGGCGTCGTGTTTTTCTTTTTCCCCTACCTGCTCCTGCGCGCCTTCACCACCGACGAAGCGGTGATTGAACTCGGCACGGTGTTCCTCAAGATCGTTGCCCTTCTACAAATCCCACTCGCGCTCACGATGGTAATCGCGGGCTCACTACGCGGAGCTGGAGATACCCGGTTCATCATGGGCGCAACGATGGTGGGCATGTGGGGCGTGCGCGTGCCGATGGCGCTGATCGTCGCCCTCTGGCTCCACCTCTCGGTGTTCTCTGTCTGGATGGCGATGATCGCGGACTGGACCGTGAGAATGGCGTTGCTCCTGTGGCGCTATCAGTCAGAGCGATGGAAGCAGATTCGCGTGATCAAACGACACGCGTGAAGTCCGACGGTACGGAACTGAGGCCTCTGCTTGCGGAGAGATGCCCTGTACTGCTGCGGTACGTGGAACCTCTGAGCGTCGCTGACGGACTTTCTCAACAGCCTGCTAGCACTGCGTCCGTTCCTCAGCCGGCGGTCTCGTATCCTTCCCGTTTCCCACACGCACTTCGATCCGACCCACGCCTTTCACATTGGCGCAGAGGTCGCCCAGTCCCGGCGTAATCAGGCGATAGGGCCCGCCCTTGCCGTCAGGCAACGGCTCGCCGTTGAGTTCATAGAGCAGGAGGCCGAAATCCCTCGCCTGTTGCAGCGTGAGCGTGGCGGCATACTTTCCGTCGAGCGAATGAAACGTCACATGATCGGCCTCGATCGCCAGTGCCGGCACATCGAGCAGGCCCTTCACCTTGACCGCCCGCCCCGTCATCCCCGGCATCACGGTACTGACGTCCGCGACATGATGCTCCGCCGGAAGCTGCTGGAGCGCCGCACTATTCAGTGAAACCGGCTGCACCACCGCCCCGTCGATTCGCACGACCCCGAAGCCCTTCTTGTCCTGCCCGGTGATCGTCTTAATCATCGCCGTCATCGCCTCATTCACGGGAGTCGGAATGCCCAACTCACGCCCTTTCTGAACAATGTATCCGTTCAAATACGCAATCTCCGTCTGCCGGCCCGCTTTCCAATCGTCATACATGGAGGTGTGAATATCCCTGATCTCCTGCGTCGCCTTGACGACCCGCTCCGCTATATCAGCCGGAAGCGGCACCTTGACTGCCGCCGAGACCGCTGCAACTTCATCGACGATCTGATGGATCACCCGCATCATTTCCGGATGATCCAGCGCCTTGGCCACCTTGTCGTCGATCAAGACCGTGATCGGGTTGAAGACACAGTTCCAGCACATCTTCTCCCACTTGCTCCGGCGGATGTCTTTCGAGAGATGGCAGGGAATCCCGGCGGCCGTGAACAGTTCCTTGATCTTGAGCAGGCGATCGCTCTCATGCCCCATTAGTTCGCCGATCGCCACCGCGCCTTTTTTATAGTGATCGATCACCCCGGGAGAGGCAATTTTCGAATAGATGAACGCCACGCCGCCTACGACGCAGTCCCGCGTGGTGCGTGCGATGATCCGATCTTCGGTATCGATGCCGTTCTGCAAGGTCAAGATGACCGTCTTCTCCGTGAGCACTGGTTCGATCTGCGTCATAACCTCGTCGAGGTCGAAGGCCTTTACCCCGAGAATAATCAAATCGGGCTTGGGCAATTCTCCGGGATCCGCCGCTGCCTGCGGATGGACCGTAAACGTCCCGCTCGCACTCCGGATCGTCAACCCGTTCTGCTTCACCGCCGCCAGCGTCTTCGGCCTGAGCAGAAACGACACATTAGGATTGCTCTTGGCGAGATGCGCGCCGAAAAACCCGCCCACCGACCCGGCCCCGACCATCAAAATGTTCTTCATGTTCACTCCCTTATTTTCGGAGGCCGTACTATAGCAGGCCGTCGAAGTAGGATAAAATACCTTGCCATGAGTCAACACCTTTTGCATGAAGCGCGTGCTCGCATAGCCTCAGCCCGAGCCGTCACGACCCTGACCGGTGCCGGCATCTCTGCGGACAGCGGCGTCCCGACATTTCGCGGGGCCGACGGGTTATGGCGCAATTTTCGAGCGGAAGAACTGGCGACACCGGAGGCATTTGAGCGGGACCCGCGATTGGTCTGGGAATGGTACAGCTGGCGGCGGGAACTCATTGCCACGAAACAACCCAACGACGCCCACCGTGCCATCGCAGCATTGGAATCGCACATCAGCGATTTCTGGCTCATCACGCAAAACGTGGACGGACTGCACCGCGCGGCTGGATCGACCAAGCTGTCGGAGATTCACGGGAACATCTGGATGGTCCGTTGCACGGCATGCGGCGCCGTCACAGAAAACCACCAAGTCCCGCTACCGCTCCTCCCTCACTGCAGGCAGTGCGGAGAACTGTTGCGGCCACATATCGTCTGGTTCGGCGAATCCTTACAGGAGGAGGATCTTGCCCGCTGCGCACATCAGTTGCAAGCCTGTGACGTACTGCTCGTGATCGGCACATCCGGTGTGGTATATCCGGCGGCGGGGTTTGCCTCAATCGCGAAAGCGGCTGGTGCCTACGTGATTGAAGTAAATCTCGATCCGACGCCGCAATCGGATCTCGTCGACATCGCACTACACGGGCGCGCGAAAGACTTGGTGCCGATTTTATTACAGGCGGGCAAGTAAGGACTGCAGTTGGTCAAGCGACCGAATACGATGAATCCCCGGTACGACCTCAGCCTCTGACCGGTCAATCAGCACGCTCGTCAGTCCGGCTTTCGTCGCCCCTTCCACATCTTCTTTCAAGCTGTCCCCGACATGCACCGCATCTTCTGGATCGACGGCGTGCTTTTCTAATGCGAGGTGGAAGATTTTCGGAGCGGGCTTCGCCGCTTGAGACAAACTGGAAATCGTGATGGTGTCAAAATACTGTTCAATCCCCAGCCCCCGCAACACTGGAAACAGTCGCGAATCGAAGTTTGAGATAATCCCCAGTTCCAATCCCTGAGCCTTGAGCTGACGCAACACCGCTTCGGTCTCCGGATAAAGCTTCCAGGTTTTCGGATCTTCGAACACCTGAAAGACTTCCTCGAAGAATTCGTCGAACCCTTCAAACATGCCCACGCGATAGAACACATTGTGGACGATATCGAACCACCAGAGCCGCTCACTTTGCTTCAAGGCAGCCGGCTCCGTCGGTGCAAATACCGGCGGAGAGGCATCCTTGAAGGCCCGGCTGAAGGCTTGGGTGATAGACACCAGCGACGTCGGGGTCTGCCGAAACCCGTGACGCACGGCATACTGCAAATAGATCTCGGCAACCGATCCATTGATGTGAAACAAGGTCTGGGCTGCATCGAAAAAAATGACTTGATACGAGGCCATCACAACCATCTCCCCTCAATGCCATCACACCTCAGAAAACGTGCCGGATTGTAAGGCGCTGATAACGCAGAGTCAAAACGGAGCACTATCCTGCGTTTTCTTGACAAAGAATACCCCCCCTGCTAGCTTCGTAATACTTCAATACAATTGGAGAGTTACGTGCCCTCTTCTATTTTCATCGTCGATAGCAGTCCGGCCGTCAGGCGAATGGTCGAGCAAATCTCGACCCCTGAAGGATTTGATGTCGTGGGATTTCAGGACGGCCCTGCCGCCCTCGAAGCAGCCCGGCGTATCAGTCCGGCGTTGATCATCGCCGACTACCACCTCGACAACATCACCTTCTCTGGCTTCTGCAAAGAAGTGAACAAACTCGACAACTTGAGCGAAACCTATCTGATCTCGCTGGTCAATCCGGCCGATCGCCCGGACGAAAGCCTTCTCAAAACCCTTGGTGTGAAAGCCTTCTTGAATAAGCCGTTTCAATCGGAAGATCTGCTCGAGGTCATCAAGAGCCTCCAGCAAAAAGCGCAACCACAACAGAATGGCAATCGCCTCAAGCGTCGAGTCTGGCCACCGGACTCCACATCGACCGACTCGGACGATGACGACGCGGTGATGGACCAGTTAGACGTCTCCGATGAGCAGGAGGACCTCACCATGGACCATCCGCCGGAATCTACGACCGCCACGAAATCCGCGCCAGCCGCCGCCGGCCCTGAAGAAGCGATGAAAGGCCTCTTCGGACAGCTGTTGGAGTCGATGACTGAACGGACGGAAAAGCGGATTGCCGATTTGCTCCCGCAAGCCATCGAGAAGGAACTCACGACCCGTATTCACTCGGCCGTGAAAAAGGAACTGGACGGACAACTGGGGGAAATTCTCTCACAGGAACAGCTGACGACGAT
>JABFSU010000098.1 GCA_013140455.1 Nitrospira sp.
AATGCGCTCAAGATTTTCAGCGAATACGATATCATCATCGACGGCGTCGATAACTTCACGGCCAAGTTCCTGATCAACGATGCCTGCTTCTTTGCCGACAAACCGCTGATTCATGGCGGCATCCTTCGCTTCGACGGCCGCGTGACGACGATTGTGCCGAAGAAGTCGGCCTGTTATCGTTGCGTATTCAAGACGCCACCGCCGGCAGGCCTGGTCGCCTCCTGCCAGGAAGCGGGTGTCATCGGCGTGTTGGCCGGGATTATCGGAACCATCCAGGCGACAGAAGCGCTGAAACTTATCCTCGGCATCGGACGGCCGCTCACCGACCGGTTGCTCGACTTCGACGCAAAAAAGACCCTGTTCCGGGAAATCAAAGTGAAGCGCAATCCTCACTGCGCGCTCTGCGGTGACCATCCGACGATCACCGAACTGTTTGATGATGGGGACCCGTTTGCCGGCTGTGCCGTACGTCCGTAGCGTTTAACTTTTTACGTATTATGGTGTCGCAATGACCAAAATGAAAGCCCTCGTGTGCCGGGAATGCGCGAAGGAATATCCCACAAAAGCCATCCACGTCTGCGAGATGTGCTTCGGCCCCCTCGAAGTGAAGTACAACTACGAGGAGATCAAGAAGGCGATTTCGCGCAAGAAGATCCAAGAGGGTCCTCACAGCATGTGGCGGTATCTCGATCTGCTTCCGGTCGAAGGCACGAACTTCGTCGGGCCCCATGCCGGATTGACGCCACTGGTCCGCGCCAAGAATCTCGGCGCCTATCTCGGCCTCAATGAGCTGTATATCAAGAACGATACGGTCAATCATCCGACGCTCTCCTTCAAAGATCGCGTCGTGGCTGTCGCGCTGACGCGGGCCCGCGAGTTGGGATTCGAAACCGTCGCCTGCGCCTCAACCGGCAATCTGGCAAATTCCGTGTCCGCCCATGCCGCAGCCGCCAACCTCCATTGCTACGTCTTCATCCCGGGAGACTTGGAAGCCGCGAAGGTGTTGGGCAACCTCATCTATAAACCCCATGTGGTCGAGGTCGAAGGCAACTACGACGATGTGAACCGGCTCTGCAGCGAAATCGCCGGCGAACATGGCTGGGGCTTCGTCAACATCAACATCCGCCCCTACTATGCCGAAGGGTCCAAGACGCTCGCGTACGAAACGGTGGAGCAACTCGGCTGGAAGACGCCGGACCAGGTCGTCATTCCCATGGCCTCAGGCTCACTCCTGACCAAGATCTGGAAGGGCCTGCACGAAATGAAATACGTGGGGCTCATCGACGAGGTCCACACAAAGCTCAACGGCGCCCAGGCGGAAGGCTGTTCGCCGATCTCCACCGCCTTCAAAGCCGGACGCGATTTCTTCAAGCCGGTCAAGCCGAAGACCATCGCCAAATCGCTGGCCATCGGCAACCCGGCCGACGGCTACTACGCACTGAAGGCGACCGCCGAGAGCAGGGGCGCCATGGAGATGGTGACCGACGAAGAAGTGGTCGACGGCATCAAGCTGCTCGCGCAGACGGAAGGCATTTTCGCAGAAACCGCCGGCGGAGTGACCATCGGCGTGCTGAAGAAACTGGTCAAGCAGGGTGTGATCAAGAAAAACGAAGTGACGGTCGCCTACATCACGGGTAACGGATTGAAGACGCAGGAAGCGGTCATCGATGCCGTCGGACGGCCGACCCGCATTCAACCGAGCCTCGTGGCCTTTGAAAAAACCTTTAAGTTGGGAAAGAACGGTGGTGGTGACGCATGATTAAAGTCCGCATTCCCACTCCCCTCCGGCCGCTGACGAAGAACCAGGGGGAAGTTGAAACGACAGCCGGCAGTATCACGAACATGATCGAGTCGCTGAATAGCGCGCATCCCGGAATCAAGGATCGCCTCTGCGATGAGTCCGGTGAATTACGCCGTTTCGTGAACATCTATGTGAACGAGGAAGACATCCGATTCCTCAAGGGCAAAGAGACCATGCTCAAAGATGGCGATGAAGTCTCCATTGTGCCCGCGATTGCAGGAGGCTAACCATGTCACACTTACGCTTTCACGTGCGGTTTCCGGAAGACAAGGTCAAAGAACCGATCATTTACCAGATCGGCCGCGAGTACAATATCGTCACCAACGTACGCCGGGCCGATGTGCGTGAAACCACCGGCTGGGTCGATGTAGAGTTATCCGGCGAAATCGCCGAGATTGAACGGGCCCTCGACGGCCTTCGCAAGAAAGGCTGCGTCGTCGATCCCATCGAATTGAACGTGGTGGAATAAAACAACCCGATTGCAGTCTACGCGCATCATGGAACTTACAGAACTTCAGATTCAGCGTTATAGCCGTCACATCATCTTGAATGAAGTGGGCGGCAAAGGACAGAAGAAGCTCTCGCAAGCGAAAATCTTGCTCATCGGGGCCGGAGGGCTGGGATCACCGGCCGGGCTCTACCTGGCGGCTGCGGGCATCGGCACGATCGGATTGGTCGATGGCGATGTCGTCGATCTCTCCAATCTCCAACGGCAGATTTTGCATTCGACAGCCACGGTCGGGATGCCGAAGGTCGAATCCGGCAAGAAGACGCTGACGGCCATCAACCCTGAGATCACGGTCAACGCCTATCACCAGTTGGTCGATGCCGATAATATTCTGCCGCTCATTTCGCAGTACGACATCGTACTGGATGGCTCGGATAATTTCTCGACCCGGTTCCTGGTAAACGATGCCTGCTTCTTCGCCAAAAAGACGTTGATCTCTGCCAGCATGTTCCGGTTTGAGGGTCAGCTCACGACCATTAAGCCGCACGCAGGCTACCCCTGCTATCGCTGCCTCTATCCAGAGCCACCACCAGCCGGCCTGGTCCCGAACTGCCAGGAAGCCGGGGTACTCGGTGTGCTTGCCGGCACGATGGGGATCTTGCAGGCCTCAGAAGCCATCAAGGAAGTCCTGGGTATCGGCGAAACCATCGCCGATAAACTCGTGATCTACGACGCGCTCGACATGAAGTTCAGGAAGGTCAGCCGTCCGAAGGATCCGGCCTGCCCGCTCTGCGGACCGAACCCGAAAATTAAAGATCTCAATCTGGACTACGCAGTCAGTTGCACCATTTAATATCGTGGCTGATCTGATCATTCCCCAGCCCATTCTCGATGACATGGTCGCCCACGCGAAGGAACTCGCGCCCTACGAGTGCTGCGGGCTCCTCGCCGGGACAGATCAAACGGTTACCAAGATTTATCGCATCAAGAATGTCGTCGCTCTGGAAGGCGCTCAACAACTGGCCTCATTCGATCCGGCAAAAGTCGCACATCTTGAACGATTGAGCCCGGCTGAACGGGCCGAGATCGCTTTTGTGATGGATGCCCAGGACCTGGCCCTCGCGCAGAAAGACATGCGGCGCAACAGCCACACGCTTCAAGTCGTCTACCATTCGCATCCGCACGATCCGGCTCGCCCTTCTGTCACAGACATCAAGATCGCCACCGATTACGAAGATTATTGGGGCAAAATCAATCTCCCCGTCCCCGCCTACCTCCTCATTTCCTTAATGCACCAGACGCCCGACATCCGCGCCTACTGGATCAAAGGCGGCATGGTGTTCCCGGCTCAGATCGCCACTCAGTAGTTCCCTGACACACTCAATCCTCACCGGAATTTCATATTTCCCTTCTTCCATTTTCAATGCGATAATGCCGTCATCATCGGCCTCTTTAGAAGGAGCGACCACTATGGCATTCATCCATAAGATTCTTTTCGCCGCCGCGTCTATCCTTATCGTCACCGGTCAGAGCTGGGCTGAGGACAAGAGCTACTACAGCCCCGTCATTAACATCGACACGGAAAACCACCGTGTGCTGATTTCCAAACTCGGCGGGGTGTTCTATATCGACGTCCCGGAGGTCGCACGACCCCATATGGAGAAGCTGCCGATTTCCGGCCTGGTTGATTTCGTCGTGGAAATGCGCGGCGAAGGAGAGATGCCCGTGATCAAAACCTGGAAGGTCAAATCCGGCGAATCCACCTGCATGTTCTTCAATGGAAAAGAGTGTAAGTAACGAGGACTCGCTATCCCGATCAGCCTACTCCGAACTGCCCAGCATGTCGTCGATCAGGGGCCGGTTGATGTCGGTGCAGCCCAGGCAGATGGTATCGAACAGGGACTCGTGATCGGCGACAAAATTTCTCGCGTCCGGCAGCTTCTCGGCATACACCTGATCGTAACAGGTCTCACAGAGCATCATGAGCCCCCGCGAGACGGAGACGGTTTTCCGGCCTGCACTTCCCGCCATAGCTACACCGATCCCTTCTGTCGTGCGATCCAAAAGTCTTCCGGCTCCAGGTCGATGCCGCAGGTCACGCACTCATACACCGACTGCCCTTCCGGCAGTTGGATTTCCGTGCGAATAATGCGGCCTCGGCACACGTGATAGAAGCGCCCTCTGGCATCCTCATCATCCAGCGGATCACTCTCGTATATCAGCACCATAGTTGTATGACGTCCTTGTGATTTGTGAGGGGAAGTATACTGACCTGCGATCGATGGCCGCAACCATCCCATAGGCCCATCCGTATTACACCTGAAACTGCGCCTCGTACAGACGTGAGTAGACGCCTCCGCGAGTGATCAAGACCTCATGCGTGCCTTCTTCGACCACCCGCCCGTGTTCGACCACGATAATACGATCGACCTCATTGATGGTCGACAGCCGGTGCGCAATGATGATCGTAGTCCGTCCTTTAGTGAGCTCGTTCAGCGCCTCACGGATCTTGACCTCGGTCTCCGTGTCGATATTGGAAGTGGCCTCATCGAACATCACGATCGGCGGATCTTTGAGCAGGACGCGCGCGATCGACACCCGCTGCCGCTGCCCGACCGAGAGCTTGACGCCACGCTCCCCGATCCACGTATCGTACCCTTCAGGAAGTTTCACGATGAACTCATGGGCGCGGGCTGCCTTGGCCGCGGCTTCAATGGCTTCCTGCCCTGCCGAAAGATCGCCGTAGAGAATATTTTCTCTAACCGTGCCGTTAAAAAGAAAGGGCTCCTGCTGCACGAGGCCGATCTGATTCCGCAGAAACGCCAGCGGCACCAGCCGGATATTCATCCCATCGATCGAAATCGACCCCCCGGTGACATCGTAGAATCGATTCAGTAACTTCAGCGTGGTGCTCTTCCCTGCTCCGCTGGGACCCACCAGCGCGACCCGTTCGCCGGCTCGCACGGTAATACTGACATCCTTGAGAATAGGCGCATCGCTGCGATAGTGAAATTGCACGTGATCGAAGGTCACCGCTCCGGTAAAGCGGGCCACCGGCGCTTGAACACCTGGCGCGTCCCGCACATCCGGCACGATATCGAGGACATCGAACACCCGTTCGCTCGCCGCCAGCGCGTGTTGCAACATGTGGTTGACGGAATGGATCTGATTGATCGGCACATAGAACAGAGCCAGATACGACGTGAACATGACCAACTCACCGACCGACAGGTGCTTGGCCAGCACCTCGGCCGTTCCGAACCACAAGACCAGTGCGCCGCCAAGGCTGCCGATCAGCATCATACCCGGCGAGTAGTATGACCAGAGATACATGGCCTTTAAGGTATCCTTCCGGCATTGATCGCTCTTGCGGCCGAATCGATCCTGCTCAAACGGTTGGCGGTTGAACCCCATCGTTTCACGAATGCCGGCCAACGAATCTTGCAGCAACGCATTCAGTTCTGCCGCGCCTTTTCGAATCTCACGATAATATCCGTGGACGCGCTTCGTGAAGAGCGCCGCCCCGATGATCAAGATCGGGATCGGCAACAGCGCCAAGATGGCCAGCTTCCAGTTGAGCCAGAACAAGACCACCATGATGCCGATCAGGGTCAATCCGGCGGTAATGATTTCCTCAAGTCCATCGACGAAGATCCGCTGCATATGCTCGGTATCGTTCAAGACCCGCGACATAATCTCACCGGTCGGACGATTTTCAAAAAAGCTGATGGAGAGGCGCTGCAAGGCGGCAAACACCTGCACGTGCAAATCGTGCACAACCTGCTGTTCCAAGGAGTTATTGAGCCGAATGCGCATCGAGCTGCACAGGTTGCGCAAGAGGTGGGATCCTGCCAGCCCTACGAATACCCAGGCCAGGAGTTCGACCCGGTTTGCCTGGATGACGTCGTCGATCAGAATTTTGATCAGCCACGGGGGAACGAGTTCGAATGCCGTCGTCAGGCCGGCAAAAAGGAACGTCCCCAGCACCATAAGGCGATAGGGCCGGAGATACTGAAGCACACGCAGCAGGGTTTTCACAGGGGCAG
>JABFSU010000096.1 GCA_013140455.1 Nitrospira sp.
CGCCAGCTGTTCCACGATCGCGTGACCCAGGCCCTGACCACGCAGAAACGTCACGAGACACAAGGCGCCATTCTCCTCGTCAATCTCGACCGGTTTCAACGCATTAACGATACGCTCGGCCCGAAATGCGGAGATACGATTCTCCGCGAAGTGGCCGAACGGCTGCTCCATTGCGTGCGACAATCCGACTCGGTGGCACGCCATGACGATCAAGAGCCCATTACGCTCTCCCGATTGGGTAGGGATGAATTCACCGTGCTCTTGACCCATTTGGCTTCAGCGCAGAGCGCCGCGAAAGTGACTCAGCGGATCCTGGAATCTCTCAATGCCCCCTACCACATCGACGGACGTCAGGTGGTGGTAACCGCCAGCATCGGGATTGCGCTACTCGGGCAGGATGGGGACGATGTCGACACACTGCTCCGCAACGCGGACGCGGCCGTCCATGCGGCGCAGGAGAAGGGACGGAACACCTATCAGTTCTATTCCCAGTCGATGAACGTGGCCTTGGCAGAACGGCTGAGTCTGGAGTCGGATCTTCGCCAAGCCTTGGAGCGAAGCGAATTTGTGCTGCACTACCAGCCCCAGGTCGACATTCGCCGATGGGAGATCGTCGGCGTCGAAGCCCTCATCCGCTGGCAGCACCCGGTACGAGGCATGGTATCTCCCATGACGTTTATTCCACTGGCTGAAGAAGTCGGGTTAATCGACCAAATCGGGCAATGGGTGTTACGCACCGCCTGTGCGCAGCAGGTCGCCTGGGGGGCCTACGGCCTCGGCGAGGTTTCCATCGCAGTCAACCTGTCGGGGGTTCAGTTTCAGCAAGCGGATCTCGTGGAATCGATTCGCACGATCGTCCGTGAGACCGGAGCCAATCCTGCCCGTTTGGAATTGGAACTGACGGAAAGTACCGCGATGCACGATGCGGAAAACGCGGTCTTGATCTTTCGACAACTCAAAACCATGGGATTCAGTCTGTCCATTGACGACTTTGGCACCGGCTATTCATCGCTGGCCTATCTCAAGCGATTCCCCATCGATACCATCAAGATCGACCGGGCTTTCGTCAAAGATCTCGCATCAGAATCTGAACAGGCCGCGATCGCCATGGCCATCATCGCCATGGCTCACGGACTGAAACTTCGCGTGCTGGCCGAAGGGGTCGAAACTCAGCCACAACTCGACATCCTCCGCGACCAAGGGTGCGATGCCATTCAAGGCTACTTCTTCAGCCATCCCTTGCCGGCCGACCGAGTCGAGCAGTTGATCCGCGACCTCCGCGCGAAGGCCGACCACGAGCGCCGTGCCGCGTAGCGCCCGGCCGCACGGGCCAAGCTCCCGCAAGTCATGCGCTGGCGGACTTTCTCAACAACCTGCTGGCTTGTATTTCGAGGCCGCTCACGATACCCTCGCACCATCGTCTTTCCTTTTCTGCACGATGGCCATCTACGCAATCGGCGACATTCAAGGCTGCGCGCGCTCTCTGGAGCGACTACTCGACCTTATCCGATTTGATCCTTCCGTAGACCGCCTCTGGTTTGTCGGCGACCTGGTTAATCGAGGCCCCCGCTCCCTCGACGTCCTGCGCTACATCAAAAGTCTCGGTCCGGCAGCACGAGCGGTATTGGGGAACCACGACCTGTTTCTGCTCGCCGTGGCTGAAGGCATCGTCGCGTTGCGACCGAAAGACACCATTCAAGATGTCCTGGCGGCAAAAGATCGCGGTGAATTGCTCGCCTGGCTCCGACAGCAACCGCTCCATCATCGTGACGGTTCCCACTTCATGATCCACGCCGGACTCCTGCCGCAATGGACGATCGAAGAGGCAGAGCTTCACGCACAGGAGGTGGAGGCCGCTCTCGCAGGCCCCAACTTCAAGACTCTGCTTCACCATCTCTTTCACGGTACGATACCCAATTGGGAGCAGACGATCAGCGGACCAGATCGACTCGTCGCAATCACGCGCGCCCTCACCCGCCTTCGAACCTGCACACCGGCGGGAGCCCTCTCCCCGTTCTCAGGTCCGCTCGATCAAGCCCCGACAGGTTACTTGCCCTGGTTCCGTATCCCTAACAGGCGGAGCGCAAACGCCACCGTCATCTTCGGTCACTGGGCGGCTCTTGGGCTACACATGGAGCCGACTGTGCTGGGCATAGACAGCGGTTGCGTGTGGGGAAGGCAGCTGACGGCCATCAGGCTGGAAGATCGACGGGTGTTTCAGGTGAACTGTGTGGATACTGTACGTAAAGCGTAGGGTCTCGGAATCGTTTAGACGCCCAATACGAGGCGAAGAGGCGGCACCTCCTCCCCAATGCCAAACGAGAGTTCTTCCTTCACCGTTTCCGGATCCACGTAGGTCCCGAAGAGGCGATCCCAAACGGTAAACAGAGCCGCAAGATTCGCCATATAGTGCTCAGGCTTATCACTATGATGAATGTGGTGATAACGCGGCGTGACGACAAACCATTCAAGCCAATTGGACCGCCATGTGAGATTCACATGCATCCAGTCATTTTGAAGGTTGTTGAACATGCCAATCGCAAATTCCATCCACCAGGGGGAGAGGCCGAGAAATGAGTAGGCAAATAGATAGGGAAGATTGACGATGACGTCCTGCGGGATCGTCGCGCGAAAACCGGCTAACCAATACATGTGCGTGGGCGAATGGTGCCACTTATGGATGCGCCAGACATGTTTCTGATGCATGAGCCGATGAATCCAGTAGTGGCCGAAATCAGCGATCACGAAGTAGCAAAACAACCGAAGCAGCAGCGGCATCTGGAGCACGGCCTCGGGCAGGTGCGGACGGATCGCGATCAGCCGATCGATAGACTCGGCGATCGGGACCATGCCGAACCAATAGACTGAAATGAGTAGAACATCGCGTCCGATGAGTTTGCGATAGGGAACATTCCGGGCCGGACGGAGCCATTCGAGAGCGGTCACCCCGAGAAGCCGCACCACAAAGAGCAGGGGGAAAAAGAGGTTATGTTCAAGCACGAACTGCCGGAACTCTCGACTCAACAGCCACTCGATCCAATCCATGCAGTCCCTCTACAACTCGCGACCTGTCACACGCCGGCCTAGACGCCCAATGCCAGGCGAACCAGCGGCACCTTCTCGCCAATCCCGAACGATAACGGCTCTTTCACGTCGTCCGGGTTGACATAGGTCCCGAACAATCGGTCCCAGATGGTAAATAGCGCCGCAAGGTTCGCCTTATAGTGGGCAGGGTTGTCGCTATGATGAATATGGTGATACCGCGGCGTTACGATCAACCACTCCAGCCAATTAGATCGCCATGTGACGTTGACGTGCATCCAGTCGTTTTGGAAAGAACTGAACACACCGATCATCAATCCCATCCACCAGGGAGCCCCCCCGAGGAACGACCAGGCGAAGATATACGGCAGATTTACAAGCACCTGTTGCGGCACTGTGGCGCGCGTTCCGGCCAACCAATACATGTAGGTCGGGGCATGATGCCATTTATGAATTCGCCAGACATGCGTCGTATGCATAAGGCGATGAATCCAATAATGGCCGAAGTCAGCGATCACGAAATAGCACAACACACGAACCGGGAACGGCATGGCCAGGATCGTGTCCGGCAGCTGAGGACGGATGGCGATGTACCGGTCGATGTATTCCGCCGATGGAAAAATGACAAACTGAAAGACGACGAAGACCGTCAGATCGTACAGAATCACCTTGCGATAGGACACCTCTCGTGCCGGCCGCCACAGCTCAACCGCCGTAACCCCGATCAGCCTTCCGAGAAACAACAAAAGGAAAAACAGATCGTGATCAAGTAGAAATTTTCTGAATTCGCTGCTGAGCAGCCACTCAATCCACTCCATTCCACGGCTCTCCTTGTCGTCGCACCATACCCTATTCGAATGGACCTGTCTTGAGTTCTATGAAAAGTGACGAGCGCAGGAGACACGCCGACGTCGGATAAAATAGCGGAAAGCGAATACGATGGAGAGTCGAGTAGCTAGTGGTAGCTTTCAGAGTCGCTCGGAAACTTGCCTTCCTCAACTTCTTCCCTGTAACGACGAAGGGCTTGGAGCGCATCCGGCTTGATACGACATGAACGGCATATCGCCGATCACGCGCGCCTGTTGCGCAGCTCCAACCACCAACTTCGTATGGTAAAGCATCTCCTCCATCGTCACAGAAAGCGTCACGGCTTTCCCCTGCACGACGACGCCAAGCGAATCGCCGACTAAGATCGCCTGAATGCCGGCCTGTTCAACAATGCGTGTAAACAGCGCATCATAGGCCGTGACGACGATGAGTTTCTTCTTATCGCGTTTGTGCCGCTGAAACTCGGGAATCGTCATCACCCCACTTCCGCTTTCGTAATGATCTCAGCCAGCCGGTGCGTGGCCTTGATCGCCATAATCTTGATCGCCATAATATGGACGCCGTTCGCATTGTGCTGGGCCATCACGATCTCTTCTTGCTCGCCGCATCGGAAGGCATCGCCCCAGTTCGACACAAAGATACGATTCAGGACGTCTTGGAGGCGAACGGCTGTCGTGAACTGATGGCGTGGCTTCGCCGCCAACCACTCCATTATTGCGAAGGGCCATTCCTGATGATCCACGCAGGACTACTCCCACAGTGGACCATTGACGAATCAGCCCGCTTCGCGCGCGAAGTCGAAGCGGTACTCGCAGGCCCGGAGTACCGAACGTTCCTCCACAGTCTGTTTCATGGACCGTCTCCACAATGGAATCCATCGCTAACAGGCTCGGAGAGGCTGGTGAGTATTGCGCGAGTTTTCACCAGGCTACGCACCTGCACCCCCACCGGTGAGATGTCCGGGTTCTCCGGCCCTCCGAATCAGGCGCCCGCTGGCTATTTCCCTTGGTTCCGAATTCCAAATCGCAAACAGACCGAAGCCACGGTCATCTGCGGACATTGGGCTGCGTTGGGATTATGCATCGAACCCAACATCTTGGCGATCGATAGTGGGTGTGTCTGGGGCAAGCAGTTGACCGCGGTTCGGCTGGAGGATCGCACCGTTTTTCAGGTGGACTGCTCGACACGATCTCGCTAAGTAGCTCCGCCCAACAGTCCTCAGATTCCTAAGACCAGGCGGACTAGCGGGACTTTCTCTCCGATCCCAAACGATAGCGGTTCTTTGACCTCATCTGGATTGACATAGGTTCCGAACAGACGATCCCAGATGCTGAAGATGACACCAAAGTTGGCGTTGGACAGAGTAAGGTTGTCACTGTGATGCACATGATGGAGCCTCGGCGTGATGAACACCCACTCCAACCAATTCGATCGCCAGGTCACGTTCATATGCTGCCAATCGTTTACCAGAATATGGGAGATCGTCACAATCAGGAAGATCCACCAAGGGGCCTTGCCAAGCACTGATAGGGCAACGCCCCAAGGCAGACCAAAAAGCACAAGCTGGAGAAACGATGCTCGGTAGCCGGCCAGCCAATACATGGAGGTAGCAGAATGGTGCCACTTGTGGATACGCCAAATCGGACTGAGATGCCAGAACCGATGCATCCAATAGGCGCCGAAGTCACCGACGACGTAATACAAGAATAAGACCACCACCGTCGGTAGGGTGAGGATCGACTCCTGGACCACGGGTTTAACCGCGATAAAACTCCTCAAATAGCCTGCAGCTGGAGCTGTGACGTATACAAGAACGGCGAATCCAATGATGTCCAGAAAGAGCACCGAGCGGTAGGAAACGTTTCGTGCGGGGACAAAGCTCTCGAGCGTGGTCACACCGACCAGCCTAGCGAGAAACAGCAGCGGGAAAAAGAGATTATTGTCGAGAATGAACTGACGAAACTCTCTGCTGAGCAACCACTCGATCCATTCCATCTCGCTGCCCCCTTCCAGTGCTATGGGGCCACTGTACCAGACTTGCTTCTACCCGTCCTCCCCTCTTTCGAGAGGGCAGATGTTCCACCGGATGTTGTCGCAGCATCCACTGGCCTGCTCTCGGCTGTCAGATTTGTGAGGGGGAACGAGTATACCGTCTTATTCCGGGAAGCGCTGAATCACACGGAGCTGCCCGCGATCGTGCCACAATTCAACCCAGGGCGGAGAGTCTCGCCAGGTCCAGAGGAGCAACCGGCGATCTGGTCGCTCTTCCCAGTCTCCGACTCGCCAGGGCATCGGCCAGCCGCCCAGGACCGCATCGATTGCGCGTCCCTTCAGATCTAATTGCTCCTGATACGCCGAAGCGCATAACGCCGTGACCTGATGGT
>JABFSU010000019.1 GCA_013140455.1 Nitrospira sp.
ATAGAGGAATTCCGCATTGCCGCCAGGCTAGACCCAGACTATGCGCCCGCCAGGAAAAACCTCCGCGATGCTTATCTTCACCAGGTCGGGCGCCAATGACGACCGTCCTAGCCACTGTCCGCCCGCAACACGGCCTGTCCGTACCGCAGCAGACGCGTGGCCTGTTCCCAACGGTCCTGGACGTTCAGCCCTACTAAAAGCAAACGATGCCTGTCCTTGAACATGCTGGCAATCAAGCAGCGTCCGGCTTTGTTCGTATAGCCGGTCTTCACGCCGTTGACATCCGGATCAATCAGCAACTCGTTCGTGCTGTGCAGCGACAGCTTCCTGGCTCCATCCACCGTGGTGATGTCGCGGGCCAGTGTCCGGACCATCATGGAGAAGAACGGCTGCTGCAGCGCCTGTTCAGTCAGTTTCGCGAGGTCAGCGGCCGTCGAATAGTGCCCGGGCGCATCGAACCCGCAGGGGTTGGCAAAGTGGGTGTTCTTCAACCCTAGCTTTCCGGCTCGCTCATTCATCATTCCGACGAAGCGTTTGTCGTCTCCTCCGATGTGCCACGCAACCGCTTCGCAGGCATCATTCGCGCTGGCCACCAGCATGGCCGTCATCAGGTCACGCAGGAGGAATTCTTCCCCCGACCGGAAGTTGTAAGACGAATGGTGCACGATCGCGCGGCGGTCGATCTTTACCACCTCTTGCAGCGGGGCGGCATCCAGCGCCACCAGCGCAGTCATGATTTTTGTGAGGCTTGCGGGAGGAAGGCGGCGAGTCGCGTTCTTTTCCAGGAGAACCCGCCCGGATTTCAGTTCGACCATGTACAGGGCGGCAGCCTTGATGACCGGTCGAGGCTGTGGACTGGCAGGTTCCGCTTCCTCCGCTGGAGCGACGCAAGGCAGAAACATAACCGCCATCAGGAACGTGGCAACCAACAGCGACCCGCCTTGCAGCCGCTTCTCCATCCTGCCCTTCGCCTATCGGCCGAATAGGCCCTTCATGAAACTGCCGGCCTTTTCCAGGTCCGACGGCTCCTGGGCCGGCGGTTCCGGCTCAGGAGCTACCGGGACATTCTGCTGAGTGCCGGGCTGGTGCACCGTGGGTCTATTTCTTGAGCTGGGCCGGTCCATAGGCGGTTGATCCGTACCCTCCCGGCCCATTCTGGTGCCCATCATGCCACCCATCATCCCGGCCATATCGAATTTGGTGAAATCTTTGGGAGCCTCGAACAGTTGCGGATCCTGCCGGCCGATCCTCACATTCTTCAACTCCGACATGATTCGCTTTTTCTCGTTGCCTTCCTTGTAGAGCAGATCTTGTTTGACGGTGATTCCCTCCTTGGTTCGCCAAGCGAATCCGCCATACTTTTTCCCATCGTTGCTGGTGGCGATGGTTTTGTATTTCGTGACCTTCATGCCGTTCAGCATCTCTTCGCCCATCACCGTCTCCTCGAAATCCCACTGAGACATGTCTTTGCCCTTATTTTGGGCAGCGGCCTTCTCAAAGGAATGCTCCATGTACATCTTTTCTGACGGCATGAGTTGCAGCATCACTTTGTTGTCATAGCGGAAGATCTGGACGGCGCCATCACCGCTTCCGGTCAGCATTTCCTTGCGTTCCTTGGCGGGAGTGACGAAGACATGTTGTTCGATCGTCCCCTCCTCAGTTTGCATCGTCTCATCGGCAGAATACTCGACCTGCGGTCGGTTGAGTTGCGCCGCCCAGAGGGGTGTGGAAACGAACACACCGGCGAGTACGATCACGGTGCATAGTCGTCGTAACATGGCAGACTCCTTCCAAAAATGTGGTGCATACAGGAAGTGGCTAGATTCACTTCCACCCGAGTGCAACTCCCATTGTGGTCAAGACAGAGGGCTAAACAGGATCAAAAGGGTATCCCTTGCACGATAAGAAGTAAAGTGGGTCGGGGCGCCAGGTGGTGGATCGAACCTCGGTCGCAAGGAGGCCGAGATTCTTGAATCAAACAGGAGGTCAAACTGTTGGCGCGCGGAGCGTCGGTCGGCAGAAATTGCCGTAAGAAGAGCCGTTCGGTTCTCGGTGTGGGAAAAGCTGGGCTGCTGTGATGAAGCTACGGAGAGGGAAGGGAATGCAGAGCCATTTTTTATCTGCCTGCGGAAAGAGGACTCTCAAGTTCGCTGCCTTTCCAGCCGATTGGAGAACTATCAGAGCCTGGCATTCACGATCATCGAGTCACCATGAAGATTCTCCATCTCGGGAATGCCTACTTCCTGGAATCGTTCAGGCAGCTCGGTCATGATGTGAAATGGGCCGGGTACCATCGGACTGCCGACATTCCGCTCACCCGTTTACTCCTCGATGCCAGGAGCCTGCTGGCGCAACTCCCGCCCCATTGGTATCCGGATCTGATCGTGCTGGGAGATGAGAGCACGCAGCCTCTGGTGTTGGGACTGGAAACTCTTCCTGTGCCGCTGGTCTGGTATGCGATCGATTCGCACATTCATGCCAATTGGCACATCTACTACGCCGCTGCCTTCGATGTGATTTTTGTCGCGCAGAAAGACTGGACGCCGGCCTATCAACTCGATGGAGATCGGCAGCATGTCTCCTGGATGCCGTTGTTTTGCCATCGGTCGAACGACCGGGATCTTGGATTTGCCAGAGACATTCCACTCTCGTTTATCGGCACACTCAATGCTGCCAGAAATCCCGATCGCGTCGATCTGATTCAACGCCTGCAGGCCCGGTATCCGATTGTTGTGCAGTCGGGACCGTATCATGAGACCTTCAACCGATCGATGATGGTGTTGAATCAATCCGTGGCGAACGACGTGAATTTTAGGACGTTCCAGGCCATGGCTTGCGGCGCATTGCTGCTGACGGAGCGTGTGGGGAACGGGTTCAACGACTTGTTCCAGGATCGGACGCATTGCGCACTGTATGAGAAGGGGAACGTCGATCACATTATTGAACTCACCGACTATTACCGCGCGCATCCAGCCGAGCGGGAAGCCATCGCCCGGCAGGGCTATGAGACCGTCATGGCGGCTCATACCAGCTTGCATCGGGCGCAAGCGCTGCTGGACACGCTAGCCCGGCAGCCGCTCCATGAGTGTGTCGCCAAGCGCCAGATCCGCCAGGCGCCGATTCGCTGGTCTCTGGCATCGGTGTATGAGAGCGCAGCGCGCACCTATAGTCAGGCCGGCGCGCGGGCTGAAGAGGACCTGCGCAGGCGGCACTTCCTGAAGCTCTCAGCGCAGTATCATTCCCTGGCCCAGACGATCCGCGGCCAACTCGATCCCCTCGTCGCAGCGTAGTCCATCCATCAACCGGTCATGAACGATTCATGAGGCGGAGCCGTCCTGCTGGCTCTCGGCGTTGCCCGCTTTGTGGGCAGGGTCTCAGTCTGGCGGGAGTGTCTCAGGATCGAGTTCAACGAGGAGATGCTCGTCATTCCCGATGGATTGGATTCTGAACACCCGTGTGTCCATGTGGATGGTGCCGGCGATCGACCGGTCTTTGATGACGAGGGTGATGTCGGAGTGGGCTACTTTTTGTATATGGCCCTGAATGACTGTTGTTGAAAGCGCGCCTGGGGCCTTGGAATCAATGACCATTTCGTGACGGGTGTCGCTGGTCAGGTCAAGGATGATTCCTGAAGGAACGGGATGTTCGGGATCGCGCAGTGCGTCGAGGATGGTCTGGTGAAGCCGGATATTTTGCTCCCGGATGATCCAGGGTTTGCGGGTTGTTTGGGGCTGCTCGGGAGACGATGGCGCAGCGAGCAATTCCCAGAGGTGTTTTTCGGAGGAGGGACGGGGAGCCATGCCGAGGGTGCAGAGGAGAAGTATCGTCAGTCCGAAAAGAAGGAGGCGACGACCGGTGATTCGGACATGCACGAAGCAGACTCCTTTTCGTGTGGCTACGGGCTGATGATCCGAAAATTGGCGGGAGCCGGAGGGGCAGAGGTGTCGCCGCTATTGCGGAAGTTTGCCACGGTGTTCAGCGCAGTTGTAAATGCCCGCGCATTATCCGCCGAATTGGCCGGATCCACAGTGTGGTCGACGCCGGTTTGCCAGGTGCCCTGATAGCGGACATTGGGGTTTGAGAAATGGTTGATGCGCGGGCAGGAGGGGGTGCAGGGATAGGCCATGATCGTCCGAAACTTGCCGGCTTCCTTATGCCCGAAGGCGTAGGGAAAGGCACCGGTCCCTCCCTCGCTCCGGTCATGCATGGATCCCATGTTATGGCCCAATTCATGGGCGAGGGTGTGGCCGGAGATACAGTCATCGTCGACGACACTGAAGGCTGAACTTGCGAAGCCGGCGTTGACAGAACTCATGACGTAGGCGACCCCGCACGCATTTCCGATGTTGTCCCCAATCAGCGTGACCAGATCCGCCTTGTGGGTGTCTCGCAAGGTATGCACGTCATCCAGGAATCCGTCGGCCGTCCCGCGCAGGCGACTCAAATCCGTATTGTAGTTGCCGGATTCGGGATACGCGAGTTCGGCGGTATGGACGAGCCTGAATTGGGTTGCGATTTGGCTGTTGGTGAAGGCGGTGTTCGCCAGCGAAATGCCGAGGGCAATCAGGGCTTCAATGCCGTTCTGTCCCCCGTTCGCGTTCTTTACGGTGGTGGTGTAGACCACCATCACGTCGATCACTGTACCGTTATCAGCGGCTGTGGCAGGGGGAAGTATAGGCGCGGCCATGCCGGCGGCCACATCACCCGCTGCCACTTCGTCGGAACTCACGGAAATCGGGTGATGGTCGCTGGGAAGCAACTCGCTGTCGATCTCTGTCACGTCATGGGTGCCGTCAGCGCCGGGCTTGATCTCATAGATTGTGCGCCCCTTCCGGATCGCTCCCGCGACCGTGGTGCCTAGCAGGACGAGCGTGACGTCACTCTCCTTGTCCTGCGTCAATTTTCCCGTCCATATAATGTGGCGGTGCTGTGTTCCCTGTGGTTGGTGTTCTGGGCTGAGCTCGGCCAGTTGTGCGCCGGCGGAAAACAGATCGATCGTGAATTCGGTATGTTGTGTCGGATTGATCGGATTGAGAGCGCGGAGCGCGGCTGCGGTGATGTTGACGGAGCGCTGATTCCGAACCCAGCGTCCCCTGGTTTTGCGGGGAGTGATTGCCTGAGCTAACGGTGTGGTGAGTGGCGAGGGGGCTGGTGTGAACAATGGGGTCGGGGCAAGAGCCGGAATAGATCCGTCACCCTCCGCGAGACCGGTTGTTCCAAGCGCGATGGTAATGAAGAGAAGGCCTGATAAGAAAAGTCCGCACTGACGACAGGCTTTTGCGGGGATCAGTGTGGACTGTGTGCGTGTCATACCGTGACCCTCTTGGAACGATAGGGCAAGGATGGTGCCCTAATCGATCAGGCGATGCAATACAGACGTCTGGCAGTTGCCGGTCTGGTACTCCGCAAGGGATATGCCTGCTAGGACTGAGTTCGTTTTCCTGGAAGCCTTTGGAATGGTGATGAAGAGAGGGAGGGTTGGAAGCTGGCCTTGTACAAAAGAGGGCTCAGCTGATGGCCGGGACAACCAGTCATCACGTAGCCGGGAGGATATCCCCTGGTCAGGATCGTCACCAATTCGTTGGTCGCAGCGTGCCTGGCTTGCAGCAATTCTTGCGGGTGGTGTGCGGGCACCATGGGCACCGTCCTTGCCTCTTGTTTGACGAGGCGGTAAATTGGACCGCTGTCGGTCGAATGAACGAGGGAGTCAGACCGTGGAACGAACGTTGTTGGGCGTGGTGATGTTCGCGGCTGTCGGGGTTGTGCTTGGAGGTTGTAGCGGAGGGGGAGGGGGCGACAGTACGCCTCCGGCCGCGCAGGCTCCTGCCGCTACGGCGTCGCTCACGTTTCAATGGGATCCTGTTGCGGTGTCGGACCTGGCCGGATACAAGATTTATCGTTCGACAACCGCGGGCACCTATGGAAGTCCGATTGCCACCTTATCTGCTTCCACCACAACCTATCAGATGACGAATCTGACAAAGGGCGTGACCTATTTTTTTGCGGTGTCGGCCTACGACACCAGCGGGAACGAAAGTCCCTTCTCCAATGAGCAAAGCCGAACGATTCCATAGCCCCTTACATCATTCACGCCTCCTCGGCTCATGCTGACGGTGATCTAACGTGTGCGGTCTGATTGGCGACAGACCGGTCGCGTTTCGATAGGCCTGCGATCAACGATAGTGGCCGGCGAAATGTTGCGTTACTTAGGCGGGGTGGGCTGGACTATTCTGAACCGCACCTCGTCGGCCTGCGTATAGGCGGAGGTGCGTTCCCCGGCGAATAATCCGCAGCGGTAGAGCCCCGGATCCCATCCTGTCTTGGGGGCAGGGAGGCGGAAGTAGCCGGACTGGTCGTTCATGGCCATCATGACCTGGTCTTGTGCGATGGGCGCCGCGTTGCCGGTGACCTCAGCGATCTCCAGAAAACAGTGGGCGGAGAGCGGGATGGCGTCGTACGAAGCCGATACGAGTCCGAACACCAGGTAGATCTCCGGCTGCGTGGAGGGGAACGTGTCATTCGGATTCAGCGGAATGAATTCGTGCGCGCCGGTTGGAAAATCGTCGCGGATGACCTTGCCGGCCGGAATGACGAAGCGAAACCAGCTGAAGTCGGCATCCCGGCCCATCAGCGAGGCCTGCGGGTCTAACGCCTTCTGCGGTGTCAGCCGCTCCAGAGCTTGTTCAAACAGAGCTTCTTCTGCCAGCGCCGCGGACGGGGATTTCTCGCCGGACGGAGCGGGCGCCGCCGCCGTTTCCGCTGCTTTCATCCGGGCTAGTTCGGGGACATGCGGACGAATCTTGTCGAGCCACCGGGCCAGTTTGTCTTTCGCGAGCACGCGTGTGCCGGCGGGTAGTTGAACATCTTTGTTGTTCTGCTCAAACTCGACCGCGGTGTCGTAGAGCGTTTGAAAATGCACGAAGGCGTCTTCCCACTGTTCTAATTCCACCAGACACTGGCCCATTCGAAAGACCGTATCCGCGTAGTCGTCTTCGCTGGGATTCATGTTGAGCACGCTGCCAAAGATGGCCAGGGCCTCTTTGCATCGTCCCAGTTGCATGAGGGTCAGCCCCAATTGATGGGTGGCCAGCGTGTCTCTGGGGTTGAGGGTCATAATTCGCCGGTAGATCGGCTCGGCTTCCTGGAAGCGACCGGCCGAGAACAGTCTCCAGGCGTCGGCGCGAATGGCGGCCCATTCTTTCAGTTGTTTCTCGGTCGCATCCGGTGTGAGCGCCGGGGTAAAGCGGCGGCCTCGTTCCATCGACTCGTAATGCTGTGCGAGTTGGTTCTTGGCCGGGAGCTCCAGCGGAGAGCCCCTGGGCACTTTGTTGAGGACGTATTGCACATCGGCATCGGCGCCGCGATAGTCCAAAATATCGAAGCGCGCTCGAGCCATCGCGAGTCTCCAGCCGAGCAATTCCGGCGCAAGGGTCACGGCTTTCTGATACGACTTCAGCGAATCCTCCAGGCGGTCGAGCTTGCGAAGCTCCTGGGCCAGCCGCAGATGGACAAGCGGATTCTGAGGATCCACCTCCGCAATGCGCTGTAGCTCGGCAAGGGATTCCTCCGCCTGGCCCCAGTGCATCAGCACACTCCATTTAGCCCAGCGGACGTCTAAGGCGGTCGGTTGTTGGGTGAGGGCGGTTTCGTAGGCCTGCACCGCCTCCTGAGGGCCGCGGGCGGTGGCGAGAATATCCCCGCGTAATTTATGGAGCGTGAGGGCCCGAGGGTGGTGTTGAATCCCCTCTTCGAGTAAATCGAGCGCCGGTACAATCGCGCCACTCTCCCACACGGCCTTGGCTTCTTCCGCCAGATGCTCCGGGGACACATGCGGTGGATCCTGTGCCCATGATCCAGTGGCTGTCGAGAGGATCGTCGTGAGCCAGATCGTCAGAAGTCTGATCCCGTATCGGCATCGCAGTAGGAGGATTGTCTGAGACCTGTGCGATACGTCTGCGCTGTTTCCGAACATCCTGCTCCTCGATGCTGGAGATCGATGGTTCAAGATACACTGGGATTCTGAAATACGCCACTGTAGATGACAGGGTCGAAGCGGCCTAGTTTATGAGAGGCCGTGAGATGGAAAGAGATTCACTTTCCTTCGCGAAGTAGCTCCGCAGCGGCGCCAGGGTTCGAATCGACTAGGTAAATAGAGAGCGGGTGGATGGCGCAGGATGGCACGCATCGTTTGACCCTGGTTCCCAGTTTGATAAGCTGGTCACGGGTGATGCATTTTCTTATACGCGAGATGATGTGTTTGCCGGGGCCGTCGAACCTGCGTGTGGTGTGCGGTGTCAATGTGTTCCGGCGGAATGACGATGACAGGGCTGATTCATGGGAGGCAGGGCAATGATTCTGGTCACTGGCGGAGCAGGGTATATCGGGTCTCATACCTGTGTGGAGCTGCTGCAAGCAGGATTCAAGGTCACCGTCTTCGATAATTTCAGCAACAGCCATCCTGAAGCTTTGGCGCGTGTGCAGCGCATTACGGGAAAGCCTGTCCCGCTGGTCCGCGGCGATTGCCGCGATCGCGCGGCTCTGGTTGCCGCCTTGCGCGAGAGTAAGGCCACTGCGGTGATACACTTTGCTGGTCTGAAGGCAGTGGGTGAATCGGTGGAACAGCCGCTGTCCTACTATGACAATAACGTGGTCGGTACCTTGCGGTTGCTGGAGGCAATGGGTGAGTGCGGCGTGAAACAGCTGGTGTTCAGTTCGTCTGCCACCGTGTATGGCGACCCGCAACGGTTGCCGCTGACGGAGGATCATCCGCTCTCCGCGACCAACCCGTATGGCCGGTCGAAGCTGATGGTCGAGGAGATTCTGCGTGACCTGCAGCGGAGCGATCCGTCCTGGCGGCTGTGTATTTTACGGTATTTCAACCCGGTGGGTGCGCATGCGAGCGGCTTGATCGGCGAAGATCCCCGGGGTGTGCCGAATAATTTGCTGCCTTTCGTGGCACAGGTCGCTGTCGGGAGACGGGCCAGTTTGAACGTCTGGGGCGGCGACTATCCCACCCCTGACGGTACCGGCGTTCGAGACTACATTCATGTCGTGGATCTGGCGCTGGGCCATCTCAAGGCTTTGCAGGCGCTGGAGCGATCGACGCAGATGACGGAGTGTTTGACGGTGAATTTGGGAACGGGGAACGGGTATAGCGTGCTGGAAATTGTGCGGGCGTTTGAACGAGCCAGCGGAAAATCGGTTCCCTATCAGGTCGCCGCCCGGCGATCCGGCGACATTGCCTCCTGCTACGCCGATCCGAAGCAGGCGCTGGCGCAATTGGGCTGGCGCGCTGAACGGGGATTGGATGTGATGTGCGCCGATGCCTGGCGCTGGCAGAGCACAAATCCGAAAGGATATGCGGCGTGATGACTCTCCTGGTCAATGGGGCTAGAACAGTAGTGCGGTCATCGGGGCGGTCCTGGTAGACTGCGTCCCTATCGTCACCTTCTGATTGGCCGGTCACCTGCTTCATGTTCGACCTCATTCTCTATCAGCCTGAAATTCCACCCAACACCGGTAATATCATCCGGCTCTGTGCGAACACGGGTGTTCGTTTGCATCTGGTGAAGCCGCTCGGGTTTTCACTGGAGGACAAGCAATTATTGCGAGCAGGATTGGACTATCACGAATTCGCCACGCTCACCGTGCACGACAGCTGGGCGGCCTGTGCGGAGCAGTTTATAGATCGTCGGATCTTTGCGGCGTCGACGAAAGGGACGCGCCGCTATGACCGCAACGCCTACGCTTCAGGAGATGTCTTTCTCTTCGGTCCTGAAACCAGGGGATTACCGGTCGAGCTCATCGAGGCGGTGCCGGAGGCGCAGCGCATTCGTGTGCCGATGAGGCCTGACAGCCGCAGCCTGAATCTCTCGAACGCGGTGTCGGTGGTGATCTACGAGGCGTTGCGGCAGACGGGATTCGAGGGGTGCCGATAATCAGAGACGCGGCGCCTGGTCAGACGTCGTTGTCGGCCAGGTAGCGGCCGAGTCCTTCCTGCTCAGCGTAGTAATAGGCATAGTGCAGTGTCGCGAGATTGGCGACCCTCTCCTCCGCCTCGTCTCGATGTTCTGCATAAATAATCTGCAGCCCGAAGCGCGCGGTCAGCGCATCCAGAAAATCCAATAATCCGTTCTTGTGATATTGGCCCAGGCGCCCGCTGGCGAGGCGCTGAAAGAGCGCGCCTTCGATCACCAGGAAGCGATGGGGAATTTTGAGGAGCGGCTCCAGCTCGCGCATGAACCGCTGCCGGTTCTCCGAGGGGTTAGAGAAAATCGTATTGAGTTCCTCCGCGCGTTTGCGTTCGACACGAAAGATGTCCGGTGCTTCGGCAATAGCGTAGTCGCCGGCCTGCAGGGTTTGGCGGGTGGTGCCGGCAATCCTGCTCAGGCCGGAGAAGATGTAGGGCATGTGCTCGCGGTTGTCGACGAGGATATGGATCGCCGGCACCGCGATCTTGGGCTGATTCTTTCGGGACAGCATGATCGGAAGGTGCGGTCCGCGTTGTTCGCTGCGCGATCTGGGCGGCGGCGATTGCGGGTGCACCGATGTGGTCGGGCGCGGCGGAGGAGTCGGGGACGCCGTGGTATGCGGGCGTACCGGCGTGGAGCTGGTTGTGGTCGTGGCATCGTAGCGCTGGCGAGCGGTCGGGTCGTTGAGTGTTTGATACGCTTGGTTGATCAAGGTCGTACGGGCCTCGGCTTTGCGCTGCAGGACCGGAGCATGAGTGAATCGATCCGGATGCCAAACTTGTAGTTGTTCGTGCCAGGCCTTCTTGATGTCTTCACCGGTGGCCGTGGTCGGCAGTTCGAGCACTTGATAGTACGTGAGCATGCGACTCCCCTGAGAGGTTTTCGTTTGGGCGAGTGTAGCGGAGTGAGGGCGCAGAGATCTACCGTGTCAGCGGCTCCCAGGGATTGCTGGAGCGGGGGCTGTGGTGAGTTGCCGGGACAGGAGGCATCTGATAGATTCGCGTCCGGCTACGACTGGTTCTCAGAAGCGTGAGCGCCTGTTAGTAAGACCGACAGAATAATTGGCAGTTTCATACACTCGATTCTTCCTCCACCATCAGACAGAGGAACGCGCGCGTGATTGGGGTCCGAGGGGGGCCTCTCAATCAGGCCGCTTCCGGAAAGTACCGGCAGATAGTTCTATGGCTTCTTTATCCAAGGTCGTCGTTTCGGATTCGGCTCAAGAAAAAATCATTCGACTCATTGCGACAGAACTCAACGTGGGGCCGCATCAGGTGGCGGCAGCGGTCGCGTTGCTCGATGAAGGCTCGACCGTCCCGTTTGTGGCGCGCTATCGAAAAGAGGCCACAGGGAATCTGGACGATACGCATCTGCGTACATTGGAAGAACGGTTGCGCTATCTGCGTGAGTTGGAAGAGCGGCGTGCCACGATTCTGGCGTCGATCGAGGAGCAGGGTAAGCTGACAACGGAACTGCGCGGGGCGATTGAAGCGGCGACGACCAAGCAGACGCTCGAAGATTTATATTTGCCGTACAAGCCGAAGCGGCGCACGCGCGCACAGATCGCCCGTGAAGCGGGATTAGAGCCGTTGGCCGATGCGCTGCTTGCCAATCCAATGCTGGATCCTGAACAGGAAGCCGTCAAGTATGTGATCGTGAAACCGGCCGGCGACGGGGTTGAGGCGGTCAATGTGCCTGATGCGAAAGCGGCGCTCGAAGGAGCCCGCGACATTCTGGTCGAGCGCTTTGCTGAGACCGCTGAATTGCTGGCCGCGCTCCGCACCAGGCTCTGGGAGCAGGGGCATGTCACCTCGACCGTGGTGAAGGGGAAAGAGACGGCGGAGGAAGAGAAGTTTCGCGACTACTACGCCTATTCCGAGACGATCCGAACCATTCCCTCGCATCGTGCCCTGGCGCTTTTCCGCGGCTGGGGATTGGGGGTCTTGAAGGTGGAGCTGGGGCTGGGTGAACAATTAGAGGCGGTGGTGCCGCATCCCTGTGCTGCGATGATTGCGGCGCATGTCGGGATCGCGGATCGCGGGCGGCCTGCCGACAAGTGGCTGGCCGATGTCTGTCGCTGGGCCTGGCGTGTAAAAATTCATCTGCACCTCAGCACTGAATTATTGCTCCAGTTGCGCGAGGCGGCGGAAGCGGAAGCGATCCGGATCTTCGGCCGCAATCTGCATGAGCTGCTCTTGGCGGCCCCCGCCGGTCCGAAGGCCGTGCTCGGCCTCGATCCGGGGCTCCGTACCGGCTGCAAGGTGGCGGTCGTGGACGCCACGGGAAAACTTTTGGAAACCGCGACGATCTATCCGCATCAGCCGCGCAATGAGTGGCAGGAGTCGCTGGCAACCTTGGGGCGGTTAGTGGTCCAGCACGGCGTGGAGCTGATCTCGATCGGGAACGGCACCGCGAGCCGCGAGTCCGATAAGTTGGCGACGGAGCTGGTGAAGCTGATTGCGACGAAAAAGCCGGAGCAGAAACTGGCCAAGATTGTCGTCAGTGAAGCCGGGGCCTCGGTCTATTCCGCTTCGGCTTTTGCCGCCGCAGAGTTTCCTGCGTTGGATGTAAGTTTGCGGGGTGCAGTCTCCATTGCCCGTCGTCTGCAGGATCCGCTGGCTGAATTGGTGAAGATCGAGCCGAAAGCGATCGGCGTCGGCCAGTATCAACATGACGTCAATCAGCATCTGCTCGCGCGCTCGCTTGATGCGACGGTGGAAGATTGCGTGAATGCGGTGGGGGTCGATGTGAATACCGCGTCAATTCCGCTGCTGGCGCGCGTGTCGGGCCTGAACCAGTTGCTGGCGAAGCATATTGTTGAGTACCGCGATGCCAATGGGCCGTTCCGGAGTCGCATCACGATGCGGAAGGTGCCTCGGCTGGGCGAAAAGACCTTCGAGCAAGCAGCCGGATTCTTGCGGATTAATGACGGCGATAATCCCTTGGATCGCTCGTCGGTCCATCCGGAGGCCTATCCGGTCGTCGAGCGTATTCTCGCGCGTGTCGGCAAAGGCATTATGGATATCATGGGGCAGCCGGCATTGCTGAAGGGGTTGTCGCCGGCTGACTTTACCGATGAGAAATTCGGCGTGCCGACCGTGCGCGATATTCTGACGGAACTGGAAAAGCCTGGTCGCGATCCGCGTCCTGAATTCAAGACGGCCACCTTCCAGGAGGGGATTGAGTCGCTGGCCGATCTGCAGCCGGGGCTGATCCTGGAAGGGGTCGTGACGAATGTCGCCGCATTCGGCGCGTTCGTCGATATCGGTGTCCATCAGGACGGGCTCGTCCATGTGTCTGCCCTGGCGAACAAGTTTGTCAAAGATCCGCACGAGGTGGTGAAGCCCGGTCAGATCGTCAAGGTGAAGGTGATGGAGGTCGATCTGAAGCGCCAGCGCATCTCGCTGACCATGCGTCTCGACGATGCGCCCGGTAGCAATCCCGCCTCTCGTCCGCCATTCGTGGAGGCCGGCGCAGGGGCGTCACGTGAATCGCAGGGGCGCCGCCAGTCAATGGCTCAACGTCCTATGGATCGGCAGCCGCCGCCTGGTGGGACGATGGCCATGGCATTAGCCTTAGCGCGAGCCAAACAGAAGTCGTCATAATCTGATCGTTGTTGCCATGCGTCCAGACAGAGGGCGCGGTCTTGGTATCGGACCTGCCACGACAGTGGCAGGTCGCTCAGCGTTAGTTCATGGGAACGTGCTGGGCAGTTGCAGTGAGATCGTTGCTTGGCTCTCGGTTAGCTTGAAGTTCAAAGTGAGTGTGCGTCTCCTTCTCCTCATCGATCTTCCTTCCTATTTGGTGTTTCATCTTGCCTCAAGAATAAGACCCGCACACGATGCCGCTTTTCGGAAACGTCGTTCCTTCATGCGGCGCTGAATTGTCTCGTGCGTTTTCCGTTCGTCGTGTTCTCTCCCGGTTCAATAGCCAATAGGGTGTAGGCGGTGGATAGGATTGTTTGTGGCAATCCTCCTCGCCGTTTGTTGTGGGGGGGGGCTTGCTAAAACGTAGGACTCCTTGCTATATAGTCAGGACTCCATAATAATGTGGCGTGAAGTTGTCGAAAAGGAGCCGGTCATGGATGTGCTGAAGGTATACGACACGTGGGTGGAGGTGCCGGGGAAGACTCTGCATTTTGACGTAATGACAGGGGACCAGGCGACGGCGCTTCGATTGGCGAATGAGTATGTGTCGGCGCAAGGGTTTGCGGCGATCGCGGTGACGGCAGAGGAATGCCGGTTCTGCCACCAGGAGCCCGTGGTCATGTTTACGGAACATCAGCAGACCGAGTTCCGGCAATCAGGCGGATTCATTGTGCCCCTGTCTGCATAAAGGAGCGCCCAATGGGGAAACGTCTACCGATGCAGGGAGAAAAGACGATCGTCGATCATATTACGACGGGCCTGACCAAAGTCGCCGCGGCATTACGAAGCCAGGCTTGGGAAGGCGGCACGGTGCGCAAGCTCACTCCGACACAAGGCCAAATTCTGGTCTTGTTGGCAGAGCGGGCTACGAGGGCTGTCCGGCTGAACGACGTAGCCGATGAGTTATGCCTGACGGCGGCAACGGTGAGCGATGCGGTCATCACGCTTGTCGAGAAGCAGTTGGTCCAGAAAGAGCGTTCGGCGGAAGACCGGCGGGCGCTGGTGATCACGCTGACGGCGGCGGGTCGACGCGAAGCACAACAGACAGCAGGATGGACGGAGGTCGTCGAGGCAGGCGTCAAAAGTCTTACACCGGACGAACAGGCGGTATTTTTGCGGGGGCTGACCAAGGTCATTCATTCGTTGCAGACGCAGGGGGTGATCTCGGTCGCGCGGATGTGCGCCGGGTGCACCTATTTTCAACCCTATGTCCATGCCGATGCCGCGAGGCCGCACCATTGCGGACTGGTGAATAAGCCGATGGGGGAGGGGCAGCTGCGGCTTGATTGTCCGGATTTTGTCCCGGTGGGAGACGTGGATCGGCCGCGTCGATGGGAGGCGTTTGTGAGTGGTGGGGAGGGGCGGTAAGCCCTGTTTATTAATCAATACAGGAGGGGTGCGATGAAGATGCAGAGTGTGGTGAGTATGGCGGTCTTGAGTGTGGTGCTGATGGCGGGATCGGCCTGTGCGGGGAACCAAGCCCAAGGCAAATCGTTATATGACCGGCTGGGGGGCAAGGGCGCAATTACGGCGGTGGTCGAGACGTTCGTGGGAAATGTCGGAGGCGATAAGCGGATCAATGGATATTTCGCGAGTACGGATCTCGTGAAACTCAAGATGCATCTCGTCAATCAGATCTGCGAAGCGAGCGGCGGACCCCGCACGTACACCGGGCGCACGATGAAACAAACGCACGCCGGGATGGGAGTGCACGATGCGGCTTTCGGCCATCTGGTGGAAGATCTGGTGGCGGCCCTGGATCATCACAACGTCGGAAAGACCGAGAAAGATGAATTGCTGGGCGTCCTTGGGCCGATGAAGAGCGACATCGTCGAGAAGAAATAGGTGCTGTCGGTGCGGGGGGTACTGTGTGGTCCCCTCGCACGTCGGGTATTCTCAACGTCACTTGATGGTGCAGATAGCAGAGGTTGGTTTGTCTGAATAGTGAAATCAGTGGTTTCGTTAAGGAGTCTGCTTGGTCCTGAAGAAGTCCCCGCCTTTGACGAACTCGTCGTCACTCCCCCAGGCGATATGCTTATCCAAGCGCTTCATGAGCGGCACGTGTTTTGAATAATGGACATAGGCTTCCTCGACGTTCACCTGGATCCAGGCTTCCGGCCGCCGGCCGCCTTTGATCTGCATGGCTTCGAGAATGCCTGCAGGGAGATGCGGCATGCCTTCCATCTCGCTCGGAGTCAGGACGTGAGCTTTGCCGTTGACGTGCAGGCCCATCGTAGTCAGGTAATAATCGAGAAAGATCATGCCGATGTGGGGGTTCTCCAAGATGTTGCCCACACTGGCCAGCACGCCGTTGCCCCGATATTCCGGATAAACCAGCGTCTTCTCGTCCAGCACGGCAACGAATCCTCTAGTGCCGGCACGAAAGGAGCAGTCACAGGCGCCACTGGCGCTGGCCGTGGCAATGAAGGCCATTTCTTGACGCGCGATGAATTGTTGCATCGGGCCGTTCAAATGATCCAGGACTTGATTCGCTTGAAACGCGGCGGCCCGGCTGGTTGTGCCGAACTGCTCTTGTGCCTGCTGTTCCCCTGAGATATCCGACCGATTCATAGGCTAGCTCCTTGCCCGAAGGGCATGACGCGATGAGGTCGGGCCATTGTCCGATAGGCGGAGGGGATTTGTCGAACTAACTAGTAAGGTGTCCGATCTGTCAGCGGTGAGACGGGAACTCGGAGATGGTCGACGCGCGTACTCCGACGTGCGCGCATTGGCGAGCGAAGCCTCTTCCCGTATTGACAGGTTGTGTCGTGTGTCTGGGGCAATGAAGCGATCAGAAAGGGTGAAGGTCAGAGTGGGTTGCTGGGGCGGCGGATCTCGAGGAGCAGATCCCGGATCCGCGATTCGTCGTGCGGATCAACGGAGATGAATTTGAGTCCGTATGTGGAATCATCGGTCCAACGGACGACGGCGGCATCGACGGGAATCGGCGGCCGTTCCATGGAGATCTGAAAGATAAGATTATATTCCTGGCCTATTTTGAGCGGCAGTTCGCTCAGGATGCGGCAGCCGCCGATGGAGAGATCGACCAGAGCTCCTTCGCCTTCAACCTGCTCACCTAACTGGACCGGCACGACAAGTCGCTTGAATGAAAAGAGAGCCCCTGAAGGCACGAGTAAGCGCGGATGTTTTCGCAGATCGATGATGCGTTTAGACTGCGGGTTAGGTTGCGCCATGAGATCTCCGGAATTCACAGGCATCATAAGAAGCTACCGGCTGCTTGCCAAGGGAATTGATCTTTCGGTAAAGCGCCGGTTACGGAAGCCATGATCGGTCATGTGGACGGTGAGCGGCCGTGGTTGTAACGTGAAAGCGAGCGGGGCGAAGGAGAAAGGTTATTTATCGATGGCGAACTTCTTGAGTTTAGTCAGCAGCGTCTTGTAATCGATGTCCAACGTCTTGGCGGCGACGGTTTTATTGCCGTCGCTTGCCTCGAGCACTCGCAGGATATGTCGCCGTTCGATGTCGTCGAGCGTCATCCCAGACCGATCGTCTGTCGGAAACGAACCTCGTGTTTTCGGAAGTACCTGGTCCACTTCGTTCGGGGTGATGGGGCCATGCTCGGGACTCATGAGCATGATCCGTTCGATGACATTGCGGAGTTCACGCACATTTCCCGGCCAGGCATAGGCGGTCAGACGTTGCCATGCGTCTTGGCCCATGATTCGTTTAGAGGCACCGGGGATCCGGAGTGTCTGGAGAAGGTGATCGATCAAAATCGGAAAATCCTCGATCCGCTCGCGCAGTGGTGGCACGCGGAGTGTCACGGTATTGATGCGATAGAGGAGGTCGTCGCGGAAGCGGCCTTGGTGGACGAGTTCTTGAATGTCCTGATTCGTGGCTCCGACGATACGCACATCCGCTTGAAGTGTTCGGGTGCTGCCGACCGGACGATATTCGTTGCGATCGAGAAACCGCAACAAGCTGACTTGCATCGGCCCCGGCATTTCGCCGAGTTCGTCGAGAAACAGTGTGCCCCCTTCTGCTGCGGCGATCAGCCCGATTTTGGTGCCGGTGGCACCGGTAAACGAGCCCTTTTCGTGGCCGAAGAGTTCACTCTCCAGCAGCTCGCGGCTGACGGCGCCACAGTTGATGGCCAGGAACGGACCGTTGGCGCGCCGGCTGAGATCATGGAGCAGCCGGGCGACGACTTCTTTCCCTGACCCGGTTTCTCCCTGAACGAGGACCGGCGCATTGGAGGGGGCCACCTGGACCACCTGGATTTTGAGTAAATGCCAGGCCTTGCTGGGCCCTTCCACGATGACGTCACGCGCGAAACCGCCGTGGCGGGCCGCCAGGTTTTCTTTTCGAAGCGCGCGGACGGTTTTGAGTTTGTTCAGCGCGGCTTTTACCACGCCGGCGTCAAAGGGCGTCTCCTTCACGAGAAAATCCCAGGCACCGTGCTTGATCGCATCGACCGCATCCTTGACGTCGCCATGACCGGTGAGCATGAGTACGTCGACATCGGGCTGATGCTCGGCGATCCACTTCAGCACCGCCCGACCATCCATGCCGGGCATTCGCAGATCCGTAATCACGCAATCGAAAGGTGCGGCTTGCAAGGCGTCGATGCCGGCTTGGCCTTGTTTCACGGCAGTGATCTGACAACCTTCTTCACGCAGGGCCTGTTCAAGCACCATGCGGACATATTCTTCGTCGTCGATGATGAGCGTGCGCATCAATGCACCTGGCTGGGAAAGGCGATGAAAAAGGCGCTGCCTTGGCCGGGGGTGGATTCCGCCCACACCCGACCGCCGTGCTTCTCCATCACAAGTTTCACGATGGCGAGGCCGACGCCGGTGCCTTCGTATTCGCCGGGACTGTGGAGTCGCTCGAAGAGGCCGAAAATCTTGTCGGCCTGGCCGGCATCGAAGCCGATGCCGTTGTCGCGAACCCAGAGAATATGTTCGGTCGCTGTCTGCTGTCCGCCGATGGCGATGGCCGGCGCCGCGGTGTGACGGGAAAACTTCAGTGCGTTGTCCAGGAGATTCGTGATGGCCTGGCGCACGCTGACCGGTTCGCCATAGAGGTCGGAGTACGGCAGATTGACCGTGATCTTTGCTTTGGTGCCTGTCAGGAGCTGTTGGCGATCAACCAGCAGGCTGGAGATCGTCTCCATGACGTTGAAGCGAAGGCGGGGAAGGTTCTGTTGTTCCAGGCGCGAGTATTTCAACAGCGCATCAATCATATGGGTGAGGCGGAGGGCAGAGCTGCGGATGATGGTAATGTGGTGCTGGAGTTGCGCGTCGTTCGAATCGGTGAACTGTTTTTCGAGCAGAGAGGAAAACCCTTCGATCTCACGCAAAGGGCCCTTCAGGTCATGGGCGATTGAATAGGTAAAGGCTTCCAGCTCCTTGGTCTTTCGTATCAAGGCCGTGCTGTGATCCCGCAGGCTCGTCAGCATCGTGGTGAGCGAGCCGGCGAGGGCGCCGACTTCGTCCCGACTGGGCCAGGGCTCGAATTGCGCGGCAAGATCGTGGTGCGCAACACGGTCGGCGGTGGCTGCCAGGCGCCGGAGGGGGTTGGCGACCTGTCGCTTCATGATCGCATAGACCGTCACGATCAACAGCCCGAGTACACCGATAATCCCCGCCACCATAGTTCGGGCTTGATCGACTAATCGATCCCCTTCGATTTTCATTTCCACGTCGATTTTTCGGTGCACTTCGATCAGGGACGCGATGGCGTCCTGTGTTCGCGAGGCCGTTTGCTCATAGGTCGCTTCAGCGGCGGGTGGGGTACTGAGTTTATTGACGAACGCCGTTGCCAGATCTTCCCGCTGTGCGCGTAGCGAGGTCAATCCATCGGCGATGGCGACGATCGCCTGGTCTTCCTGTTCAGCCAGGTCGATCCGGCCATGGTGTTCCAACATGCCGTAAAGGATGGGATGGGTCCGGGCGGCGTGGGTAGCCTGATAGGTGTCGAGAGCCGCGAGGGTGCGCCGTTCAATAGCGGCAATGGCCTCGAATCCCGCAGTCCGGTCTGTATCGGAGAGATGTTCACGGACGTGATGCATGCGGGTTTCAATCTCGCCCACATTACGGAGCATTTCCGAGGCGGTGACGACGCCGGGGATTGTGATGCGCTGGTGGCGATCGACATAGCTGTTGACGCGGGAGAGGTAGACGAGTGTGGCGGAGAAACTGCCGATGAGGAGCAACAGGATCAACCCAAAGGCGACGGCGAGTTTCTTGCCGATGGAGAGGCGCGCGATGAAGCCGGGAGGTGTAGATGACATGGCGTACGGTACCACAGCCCATCAAGAAGTGTCAGCCGATCCGATCTGACCCGGGGTGGGGGACCATCATGTCGTGTGATGCGGTTTATGGCCGGCCGGTTCCCCATCGGCGGTGAAGAAATCGTTCAATAGGAGCGAAGAGCACTTTATCGACTGCCAGCCCGATGATAACAATCACAAACATGATGCCGACGACTTGATCCATCGCGTTGAGTTCCCGCCCGTAATGCAGCAGATGTCCGAGGCCGAATCCGGTCAGGATGGTGACGAAGATCTCCGCCGCCATCAGTGATCGCCAGGCGAAGGCCCAGCCTTGTTTCATGCCGCTCAGGAGGAAGGGCAACGATGCCGGCAGGACCACATGCGTCCAGGTATGCAGTCCGGTCGACCCCATGCTGCGGGCGGCGCGGGTATAGATGGGCGGGATCGTCCGCACGCCGTTGTCGGTGGCCAGAATCAGCGACCAGAGGGTTCCCATCACCACGACGAAGAGCATGGCGGATTCGGTTTGACCGAACCAGAGCAGCGCCAGCGGCACCCAGCAGACACTGGGGAGTGTCTGGAGTCCCAGCGCGAGGACCCCGATGGTATCTTGCGACCAGCGGGACGAGGCAGTGAGAAGACCCAAGGGAATCCCTGCGAGGATGCCGAGGCCGTATCCGATAAGGAGTCGTCGCACGGTGACGGCGGTGGCTTCCCAGAGTGTGCCGTCTTCCACGGCGGACCGCAGATAGTCGAAGACACTCACGGGGGACGGCAACAGGAGCGGCGACCAGATCTTGGCCTTCACGGCAAGGTGCCAGGCCGCCAGGAGGGCTAGAAAAAACAGCGACGCGGACAGCCACCGTACGATCATCCCGCCACCTCGGTCTGGACGTAGCCTTTGAGCACCCGGGTAATCTCCGTGGCGTAGCGCGCGAGATCCACGCTGTTGATGTCGCGCGGGCGCGGAAGAGGAATGGCGAATTCTTCGCGAATCCGCCCGGGATTGGGTGAAAACAAGATCACGCGGTCTCCCAGACAGACGGCTTCCCGCACGTTGTGCGTGACGAAGACGATGGTCTTGCGATGCTGGCTCCAGATGCGTTGAATGTCGCCGTAGAGTTGTTCCCGCGTGAGGGCGTCGAGCGCTCCAAAGGGTTCGTCCATCAAGAGCACGCTGGGGTTCGGCGCCAGCGCGCGGGCCAGGGCGACGCGTTGTTTCATGCCGCCGGAGAGTTCATGGACATTGGAATGCATGAACCGTTTCAGGCCGACGAGTTCCAGAAAATATTCGGCTTTCTCCTGACGCTCCGCAGCAGTCAATTTGTTGCTGAGTTTCAGCCCGAAGAGGACGTTACCCAACACGGTCAGCCAGGGGAAGAGCGCGGCTTCCTGAAACATCATGAGTCGGTGAGGGCCGGGGCCGGCAATGGTGTGGCCGTCGGCCTGAACCAGTCCGCGATCAGGCCGGTCGAGTCCGGCAATGATGTTGAGCAAGGTTGATTTGCCGCAGCCGCTGGGGCCGACGAGACAGACAAATTCTCCTTCGGCGATGCGGAGGGTCACGTCATCGAGCGCCTGCACAGTCAATGAACTCGTCTGAAAGGATTTTGAAATATGTTCAAGGACGAGTTTGCTGGAGGCGGCGCCGGCCGATGGGCCTTCCGATGTCAACATGTCAGTTCAGCCTTTCGATCAAGCGGGATAAGTCGGGAGCCGTGCGAATAAACCCGGCGCGCTGTGCGTTGGCGACGAATTGCCGGTACTCGTCCGGTGAGGCCTCTGTGGTGAGGCCGATACGCGTCCAGGCCTGTGCGATCAATTCGGCTGAGACCTTGGCTTGCGTCTCTGCGGCCAGTTCTTGTTGCACCATCTGCTTGGCCTCTGCCGGATGCGCGAGAATCCACTCCGTGAGTTCACGGTGGGCCTGTGCAAACTTCCTGGCGAGTTCGCGTTTAGTCTTGAGAAACTTCACGTTCGATACCAGGACTGTGATGCTGTCCTTCGATTGTTCGAGCAGGATCTTGCCGCCGGCATCGCGCTCCAGGCGTGAGACCCAGGGTTCGACCGTCCAGACGGCGTCGAGCTTTTTTTGCTGAAACAGCGAGAGCTGATCGGGATTGGGGGTTGGGACGATGAAGGCATCGCCGCCGGTCTGCGTGATCTTCAACCCGCCGTTGGCCAGCCAGGCCCGGCAGGCGACGTCCTGCGTATTGCCGAGTTGCGGCGTGGCGATGGTTTTTCCACGAAAATCGGCGGGCTGTTTGAGCCCGGAATCCGGCTGGACGACCAACGCGGCGCCTCCGGTCGCAGCACCGGCGATGATCCGGATCTCCTCGCCGTTCGATTTGCTGTACGCATTCAAAGTCGGGCTCGGCCCCACGTAGGTGAGGTCGATGGAATCTGCCAGGAGCGCTTCTATAGCGCCCGGCCCGGCGTTGTAGATATACCAGTCAATCTTCACGTCCTTGCCGAGCCGTTCCTCAAACCAGCCGTGGCCAGTGCGTGAGAGGTGCTGAGCCACCAATCCCTGGACGTGAGTGATATTGGGAAAGTGTCCGACGCGGATGGTATCGGCGGCGAGCGCGTTGTGCGTGATGAGTGCGTCGATCCCCACTATCAGTGAGAGGAGGGCGAGAACCGTCGATGACAATCGTTTCATGATGCGTCCTATTGATTTCGAGGTGATGCGCCACCGAGGGCAGATTCTTTCTGCTCCCGGCGGCGCCGGTGCCGTTATGGACGTAGTTGCCGCCCTTGTTCCAGCCCCGGATAGACGGGGAGGGCCGTCAGCGCTTCGCGATAGCGGATGTGCAGTTCTTCCTGTTGATCCGGGGCGAACAGGCGTCCGCCCGAGCTGACCTTGGCCAGATAGTCCTCCGGCTCGAAGGCGGCATCGAAGGCGGCGGATCGTTCCGGCACATTCGGCATCTGCCGGTCATACTTGCTGATGTCGGGGCCCGGACTGTGCCGATCGTGCACTTCGCTTAAGGCGAGGATGAGGATGTTGCCGCGTATAGAGAGCCATCCTGCGGTCGTTTCCTCCTCTCCCTGGTCCGTCGCATGACTCAGACGGAAATGCACCCGCTGAGCCGCTGTGGCCTGGGCCAATCCCTTGGCCAGGTGCGGAGCCAGCAGGACGATTTCTTCATCACGGAAGGCCCGAGTCCGGTCCGCGTCACCGCTGAACAAACGATGGATCGCGTTCCGCCGTTCCCACACTCTCACGTTCCTAAGCAGCGTGCCGATCTCTGTCGGGCTGAGTGTGGCCGGGTGCGAATTCACCGCTGAATCGGGATCTCCTTCCAGCCGTATCGTATTGAGTCCCGATTCATAGATCGCCTTCGGTGCTGAAACGGGCGGTGTGGCGCAACCGGCGATCACGGCCAGTCCTGCCAGAAGAATGAGTCTTCTCACTGACCACGGATGGACCTGCTGCGCTGAATGTGTTGCACGGTTCATGGTTTGGCCTCCTGCTGTTGAGCGATGCCGACGTTGCGGGATGCTTGGTCGAACCCGTGTTCTTTCAGTTGCACTTGGATCCGGGGCGTCAGGAGGAACTCGATGAAGTCTCCCGCTCCGGACAGGTTCTTGGCTGTCCAGACGACGGCCACTCCATACCGGATCGGGGTGTGTGAGTCTTCCGGGGCCGTATCGAGAATGCGGACATGCGTGTTCGATACCGCGTCGGTCCGGTAGACGATGCCGATCTCGGCTTCCCCTTTGGAGACCAGATCCAGAACGGCGCGCGAATGCTCGCCGTAAATAAATTGCGACTTCAACTGCGGCTCCAGCTTGCTGTACTTGAGGAATTGCGCGGCAACTTTCCCCACCGAGGAGGCTTTGGGGTCACCGATGGCGATGCGCCGGACCGGGACGGTATGCAGGTCTTGAATCGAGGCGATCGGCGCGGGAAGCGTGGTGCTGGTGACCAGTACCAGTGACGTGCCGGCATAGACACGCTGGCTGCCTTGAATGACCAGCCCTTTCTTTTCGAGCTGGTCGATTTCTTCGGACAAGGAGGGGAGGAACACATCGACCGGCGCGCCTTCCTCGATTTGCTTCCGGAGTGTTTGAGACGGGCCATAGATGACTCGTACGTTGATGTCGCGGTGTTGCGACTCGAAAATCGGCAGCACTTTCCTCAGCGCATCCTTGACGCTGTTGGCTGCGGCGATGGTCAGGGTTTCTGGCTGTGCCTGTACGGGTGGCGCTATCCATAGGATGGTAGCCAGGATGCCCAAGGACCATAAAGTCCTAGGCAGGTACGTGTGTGATGTCATGGGAGTCCTCATGGTGATGTGTGTTGTGTCATTCAGGTTGTTTTAGAAGTAGAACTGGTATTGCATATTGATCCGGTTTTCGATGAGATTCTGTCCGAAGCCGGGCAGGCTTTCGAACGGATAGCGGTCCGGCGCGCGCCCGCCGCTTCCCATCGTGATATTCGAGTAATCGATGACAAGACGATTATTGTAGGTGCCGTCAAAGCTATAGCTGATGGCGGCGCCGAACTCCTTGGTGAGGTCCTGTTTTTGTTTTGTCGAGGGGTCCATCACGCCATACCGGACGGCCACTTCGAGTTTACGGGGAATGACGTATTTCCCCAACTGTGCGTACCAGCCCCAGGCCTGACCGAGGCTTACCGGCGGGCCTAACACCACTGCAGTTGCCGGGTCGAAAGGAATGCTGCCCGCATCGGTATTCCGCACACGCTGGTGACGGAAATAGCCTTCCGCTTGAAGCGACCAGCCCTGGTACTTCGCGATGAAGTCCGTTTCGTAGGTCTGAAAGTCGTAGACGCCTCCGCCGAGGAGCCGTCCGTTGCCGTTCTTGGTGACGGCCTGGCGGTACGCCCGGTCGACAATGTCTGACCGGATTGAACTGAGGTAGTTTTGTGCAGGGTTGTACGCGTATCCGAAGGCGATAGCCATCTGTGGTGTGCGCGAGTTCAAGATGTCGCCCTGGCCATATCCGGGGTTGCCGGAGATTTTGTAGAGCAGCCGGGCGGTGTACATCATTTCACTCGTAAAGAGCCGGGTGTCGTAATTGAACGTTCGACGTTGTGAGCTGGGAAGGCTTGCATTGGTGTCCAGCGCTTGGCTGATGGCCGTGCCTTCTCGCGCAAGATTGGTTCCGGCTCCGTTCCAGATTCCGATCGCATAATTGAGTTTGTATTGATCTTCGTCACTGAGGATGCTGATGCCGATATCGCGGCTGTTGACGAGATTGGCCGCGAAGGCGTTTTGCACTCGCATATTGTCTGCAAACGTCGACGTGGCGATTGAGCTGATCTGTGAGCGGTTGAACCAGACTCTCTGTTGCCCGATTTGGACGGTTGCGAGGGGAATGTGCCAGGAAGCAATGTAGGCGTCGAGCAGTCTGGACGTCCCGCTGCCGCCCTCCTGATTCCAGGTGGTTTGATCTAAAGCCCAGGAGAAGTTGTAGCGAATATCCGGATCAAACGCGTAACCGAGAAATTGAAGCCGGGCGCGCGGCACGGAGAATTCGCTGGTATTGCTCTGGTGGCGTACGGCCCGGTATTCGACCTGGCCTCCCAGAATCTCCGGATTGCGCGAGTCTCCGATTGACCCCCATGCCGCGTTGTACGTGTGATAGCTATAACGAACCTGGGTGAGTAGCCGGAGTTTTAGAAAAAACTTCTCTCCAACCCGGATGTTCAAGCCGTTGTTGACGTCGATGTTAAAGTTTGATTTAGAGAGTCGCTCCTTCGTCTCGATCACTCTCAGGCCTTTATCGTATTCCTCCTGGGTAATCAGCCCTTTCAGATAGAGATATTTCAAGCCGGGGTCTTCGCCGGAGTAGTACTCCCACTTGCCGTCTTTCTTGACCAGCTGGCCTTCCTCGACGGCATGCACGGGTGATGCGCCGATCAGCAAGGCGACTCCCAGCATGATGCGAATAAGTAACCGGGACCTTCTCATCTCGTTTCCCCTTCGTCTTATCGGAACTTCCGATCGTACGGTCAGTTCGTTGTGTGAATAAAGAATGTGTCGGTGACGAGCCTCCAGTTGTCTGGACGGCTGGTGGTTAGCGTGAGCGTCGACAGCGATGTGAGGTCGTCATGGGCATCTCACTGGTGAGGTCGGGTAGAGGTGGTGTCCAAAGGGAATTTTTCTTTCCGTTCGATCTGAACGATTTTTGAGTCATGAATGATGATCTCGATGGATCCAAACCGGATGTTTTTGATGGCGTTCCGAAGAACTTCATCTACGTCCTTTGGAGATTTTCCGGTGAGTTCCACGTTGTAAAGTCAGCCAGTCGTTTAAAATACTTAAATCCGATCAAGATTGAATAATAGCTAAATACAGTAAATGGAGTTACATTGTCAACAATATAACTCTAGAGTTGAGATGAACTTATATAAAATAATTAAAATATCGTCATATGGCTTATATATTAGCAATTGATATATTTAATACTTGACATTTGTAAATCATAATTGCTATTTGTTTTTTCATGGTGCAACGAAAGTCATCCTCCAATGTTCCGCTTTCTTTTCTGAATCGACTCAAGGAAGTCCGTACCGCCAGAGGGCTTTCACAGGGTGAGTTAGCGGCTCGTGCGGATATTACCCGCCAGGCTATTTCATCAATCGAAGCCAATCGGTATCTCCCCACCACGGTCGTGGCGCTTCAGCTCGCGCGGGTGCTGAACACATCGGTTGAGGATCTGTTCTCTCTGCAATCCGCCGGTGAAGTGATTGAAGCCAGATTGATTGATGTGCCGGGGCCGGCGTCTTCTGCCGGTCCACTGCCCCGTGTGAAAGTTGTGAAAGTGAACGGTCGATATCTTGCGCGACCCGTGACAGGCCTCGGCGAAGTATTGAGTTATACGGTCGCGGCCGATGGATTTCTTGAATCGCAGGAAGCGAGTCGGCGCGGGCGTTCAGATACACCGGTCGTGCAGGTGCGGCTCTCGCGCGACCGGCAGGCGATTGAGCAGGAGATTGCCGTAGCCGGATGCGATCCGGCGATTTTCCTGGCAGGGGAACATCTTCGACGCCGGAAGGATCAGACCAGTGTGGTCGGGTGGACGATGGGAAGCACGGCCGCGCTTCAGGCCTTGCAGCGGGGCGAAGTGCATGTGGCGGGGATTCATCTGACGGACGATTCGACGGGTGAAAGTAATCTGCCGTTCCTCCGTCGTCATTTGAAGGCAAGCGCCTATGAAGTGATTACGTTTGCGACATGGGAAGAAGGATTAGTCGTACGTCCGGGCAATCCCAAGCAGATTCGATCGGTCGCCGATCTCGTGCGCGATGATGTGACGGTGATCAATCGGGAGGAGGGGGCCGGCGCGCGCCTGCTGCTTGATCAGCGGCTGCGTGCGGCGGGTTTCGTCGGTTCGCAGGTGAAAGGGTACGATCGCACGGCGGCGTCCCATCTCCATGTCGCCCGTCTGGTCTCGGAAGGGCGGGCGGA
>JABFSU010000074.1 GCA_013140455.1 Nitrospira sp.
AGACCCTGGCGGTTGTCCGATGGTTATTCATATGGCGCTCCTGTAAATATGAGATGAATTGCAATACTGCGTTGTCACTTGGCGGCGTGCGCTTCCGCCGCTAAATCCTTCAGTCCGTTCAGATCCAGCGCTTCCGGCACCGGGTCATTCCGACAGTGAGGGCCGGTTTGCGTCCGCGAAGAGTGCGTGCAGCCCGGTTACTTAGACGGTGTTTCGCCTTGATGTTCCTTGAGCCATGATTCCGTGAGCCACGACGGCACCGGAGTCTCTTCACCGACCTCCTCCGCACCTTCAACGCCACGGCTCTGTATAGACCCAGGTCGCGGAGTCATAGGAGTCAACTGTTGAAGCGGCTGCCTCATGGCGGCTGACCCAGCGGGTCTTCGGCAATTGAGAATTTGTCCGGACCCGCTGACAGTGCAACACTTATGCTGACCTCCCTCGCATATCATGACGTGTGTATAAGAATTTCCCTTTATGATGTCCTGTTCAGCCTGGCTTACGCATGAACTTCCGAAGCCGGTGTTGAGGTCCTCCGTCGTACATCCGAAGACGCTGGGTTTGGGTTTGGCTGAGACATCGGCCGGCAGGCCATATGTCCAAAAGAGCAATCCAAGAACAATTGCTGCCGTAGTCTGTTTCTTCGTCATAGAGGCCTCCATCTAGTGTGATTGCGTGGTGGTGTTATAGAAATGTCTGGGCTGTGTCATCGAACATTTACCCTGTCTGCTTGGGATGTCATTCCCGCCCGCGCGTTCAGGCTCATGACCCCTTTCAGATCCAGTGCGCCTGGAACCTTCCCTTGATCTTTCGCCCTTCATGGGCTAGGCTCTTCGACATGGCCTACCAAGACCGCATCACGATTGACCCTGCTAAGCGCGGCGGCAAGCCGTGCATTCGCGGCCTGCGTATCACCGTGTACGACGTGCTTGAATATCTGGCCTCCGGCATGACGGAGCAGGCCATTCTCCAAGACTTTCCCGATCTCACCCGTGAAGACATCCGTGCCTGCCTCGAATTCGCCGCTGATCGAGAACGCAAACTCGTCTCCCTCCCATCGCAGTGAAGCTGCTGCTTGATCAAAACCTTTCCCATCGGCTCGTCGCCATGCTGCTGCAGGAATATCCTGATTCCAGTCATGTACGCGATGTGGGTTTGATAGCGGCTTCCGACGAAGCCGTGTGGCACTATGCGGCTCAACATGGATTTATCGTGGTCACCAAGGATGCGGATTTCCATCAGCGCAGCTTTCTGTTCGGCCATCCTCCAAAAGTCGTGTGGATCCGGCGAGGCAATTGCTCGACCTCGGCTATCGAACGACTCTTGCGGGATCATCGCCACTCCATCTCCCAATTCGCGACGGACCAAGAAGGCGCCTTTCTCATCATCGAGTGACACTCCTCATCTACTGCTTTTCTCCCGCTCGCGCGATCAGGTCTTTGAGCCCCTTCAGATCCAGCGCCCCCGGCACGGGTCGGAATGACTCCCCACTCAGAATTGATCGAAGGTCATCAAGCTGCGGTCGATGCGGTAGCTAATATGCGCTTTGCACTTGGTCGAACCGCTGTGCTGTTTAGGAGGCGGCCCCATCGCCCCCTCGTCCAAAAAAAAGCTAAACTCTTTTGTCGGTCCCGGCACCAAGGTTGTGCCTGAATAACCAAGCGGGGAGATGTACTCGCCGATATCTCGCTCAGCAAACTTAAAAACCGGCTCCTTCAGGTTGGCCTCCGTGCTGAACTCACTGCGGGCCGAATTGAAATGGTTGACCATTTTGGTCTCATTAAAACCGAGGTCGAACTTTTGCTCACTGAACGTACCGTCAAAATATCTCCACTGGAATGTGATGTCACTTTTCCCCACGGTATCGCATTGGGTCGCCATGAGGAACTTCAGGGGAGAGATGATGGCCCGGTAGAGCGGGGTGATCGTGAACTGCTTGCTGACCGAGAAGGATTTCCCATTGGGGACCAACTCTCGCACGGTGATATCGAGGTGCATGGCGCGGGGCTTCCCGTCCCCCTCGGCCTCGCGATAGAGCAGGGTCAGGCCGGTGGTGGGACTATAGGTCTTCGTCTGGCGCTGAGCTTGGGCGGGAGAGATGTAGCCCACGCTGATCTCGACGGGAACCGTCACGGGCAGTTTCGCAGGGATGCGAAGGTTTACGGAGATGCTTTTCGACGTGACCTTGATCGCATTTCGGATGGCGGTTAAACTTGGAGTCGGCGCGGTAATTTGAAGGGACGCGCCTGGCGCTACAAGTCCAGGCAGTATGCCTCGTTCCTGAATGTCGATACCCTCCGTCGGCGAGCTCGGTTCCTCTTGCACCGTCGGTGATGGGATAGGCGATGCCGGTTCTTGCGCGCCGGGCACTGTGTTGGCCTCACCCCCGGTTCCGGTGAATGGGGTAGTTTGGGCCGGTGGCTCGTCCGCCAGGACGAACGATGGCCATCCGAATCCGAGGCCTACTGCGAGCACCGCTGAACCGACTACTCCGAGATACATCGTAGAGCGTGCCATCGTTCCCTCCCATGGCTTGGTCAGAGAGTTGTTGACCAGTTCCCCCTCACTTTCCATGTCCCGCCCGGGCGATTAATTCCTTTAATCCCTTCAGATCCAATGCCCCCGGAACGAGCTCTGAGCCGACGATAAATCCAGGCGTACCGGAGATGCCAAGGTCTTTGGCCAGGGCCCGGTTGCGGTCAATAATTGTCTGCAAGTCGGGCGACTGCATGTCGGCATCTAGCTTCTTGGTATCCAGGCCGACCTCGCCTGCGACCGCCAAAATGGTGTCTTTAGTCATGTCGCCCTTGGAGGCCAGCAACGCTTCATGGAAGGCCTGGTGCTTGCCTTGGGTCTTTGATGCGAGCGCGGCCTTGGCGGCGAGTTCCGAAGCTTCCCCAAGAATCGGGAGATCCTTATAGACGATGCGTACGCGCGGATCTTCCTGCTGCAGTTGCGTCACGGCGCCGGCTGCACGCTTGCAGAATCCGCAGCGGTAATCGAAGAACTCCACCAGGGTGACATTGCCGGAGAGATTGCCGCTGACAGGGGAGCCCGGATCGTTGAGCAACTCGTTCTGCTTGGTAGCAAGGGCGGCCTTCTGCCGGGTTTTTTCTTCTGCTTCCCGTTTGGCCTCCAGTGTCTGCAGCGATTGTTCAATAACCTCCGGATGCGATTGAATGTATTGTTCGATCATATGGTCGATAGCCTGTTGGCTGGCTTGATGGGAGGGAGCCGCTGATCCGGCGCAGCCGATCATAGTTGCCAGGCCAATCACCGCGACTGCTGTGCAGGGAATCTGTGAGCGATGGCAGAACATCTGGGATTGCGTGATCATTCGTGGGGCTCCTGTGAAACACGATGGTCGGGGACCGGTGGAATAGGACATTGCTTACCTTGGGTGTGGCCGGGCGAGCGGATAATCCGGCTGAGAAGAGCGGTCACGACCCCGTTGGGTGGAAGCGTGCCCTCGCAGTCGGGAGTCTTGCCCTGTGCGACGGCCGCGGGAGTGCTCGACTCAGCGGCACCACTGTTCCTCGATGCGGCATTGAGGGAATGTGAGTTGATCGTAGCGGCAGTGGGGGAATCGGCCAAGGCAAGGTGAACTCCCGTGAGGAGAGTTGCGAGAATGATGGTGAGGACGATCGCTGGTCTCATGTGATTCCCTGCCCTGTATTGAGAGAACTGATTCGTTCTGTGGGTACGTCGTGGGGATGGTTAGAAAGGTTCAATGAACCAGAGAGGGGGGAAGAAAATTCGAGAACTGATTCGGGAAAGGGTCTCACTCTCAAGCCTAGCCTCCGTGCTGCCGAGAAGATCGACCGATTTCAACCTCTGCGATGTTCAGGCGATGGGGCTCAGGATAGGCGAGAAACGGGCCTGGGGTCAATCACGGAATGGGACATGCGAGTACAAGCCTCGCCGTGGGTGGAACGAGTTTGAGCGACGAGTCAAAGAGTGTGTCGTCTGAGCCATGGATCTCAGACGGCTTTCTGCGCCAAGGTCTTCAACTTCTCTTCGCCGCTGGCCGGAACCGTGCCGCCCCAACTGTTCAACGCACGGTAACCCCTTCGTATCGATAGCCTTCGGTGCGCGTGCAAGGAGGAAAGTCACAGATCTTCGGAACATGGATGATCCGAACGGCTCGGGTAAATCCGAGGGGGCCGCGGAGTTTTTCAGCTTGGACGCCCAGCTCATAATCATGGGCCGCATACGGGCTAATGAATCTTTTTAGACGAGGAAATTGGATCGCGCCGGAAAAAGGGAGATTCGGCGGGCATCGGCCACCGCCGTCCGGAAGATATTGGGCGCCCCCGCCGCATTCACCCAGAGGAGTGCACATCGGAATGGATGGGGCCGCTGCGTTTAAACTAATGCCCGGATCCGTACAATTGTCGAGGCAGCGTAGACTGACGGCGTAGGACGCCTCAGGGTCAACATTGCAGATCGCATAGGAGATTTCCCAGGTATTCATGCGAGGGACTTCCTGCACATGGGTGCTTCCGGTCGCGAGTACTGGTTTCGGGGGAGCACCAGGCCCCACGTCAAGCGAGAGTTCTGCCTTATTATTTCCAAGGAATTCGCTCCCTTCCCCGGAGATATTTGCCATATCCACCTCGAGGGCCAGGGTTGACCTCCCACTGCGCACGGGAAAAAAGCCAGCTCCGTCACGATACACCGCTCCGGGCTGAAGCGGAGCGATTTGTTTCTCCATGACGACCTTTGATCCATTGGCGGATCTGAATATGCCTTTGATCGAAAAACGTGGCACCGCCACCGGGCCGATATTGGCGATCTCTATCAGGACCTTCCCGTCAGAGTTCGTCACAAGGGGACCTCGGTCTAGCGTCAGTGATCGAACCTTGAGCCGGTCCCCTGCCCGCACTTCATAGGGGAGTTCCTGAACTTGGTTCAGGCCCGCGGTATTTCCCGACACTTTCCACAGGATGGCGAGGCGAATAATGTACTGCCCGACGGGCAATCGCACGATGGCGTCCTTCGCGCAGGTTGGATCCGCTGTCCCTTGCCAGGAATTGCCTGTTCCGTTGGCCGGGCGTACTGACAGCGCGCACATCTTCTCAGCGAGGGCGGACGTACCCGTGGGAACGGGCCTCAATGTAATCGTGGCGCTATCGACCCCACGCGTGGGCGGGCTTACATCGATCCGATAGGGAGCCACCGCCTTTTGCGCAAAGTCCCGTGCGGGCATACGGTCTTTCGCCATACCCTGAGCCCACGCGACTGTCTGGCCGAGAATCGTTACGTCGCCTCCTGCGATACCCCAAATCAGTAGTCCAAAAACCAGACGTCCAATCATTGTGGTTGTGCTCCAGTTGTGTGTCGGTTCTTGCCAAGAAGACGTTCAACTACATCGAGGGATAACTCTGCGGTTCTCCCGTGACGCTCTGTTTCCTTCTGAGGTATCGAACGGACGAGCAATTACGCCACCAATCCAAGGAGTAGTCACCACATGGATCGTCGCCCTCGGTCTGTGAAAAGGGGGCGGGAATCTTAGTTTCCGATGGGCCCGCCAGAAACGACTCCAGACCCCCCTTTGTTGTCATGGATTGGATCCATAGCAGTGTCCTTTCTGTTAACACACTGGATCTGAAGGCGTCGGCCCTGGCCAAATAGCCGGAGAGTGGGGAATAGATACGCCTCCAATGGTCAATTTGTTTCGTCAGTGGCCGCCACCCATAGTTTCCCCTTTATAATTGTTGTTCTCATTTGATTCGCGAATCTCCTCTAGCTGGTCAACCAATACGCCATAGTGGAAGGTTGACGTACCTAAGTGGTCACCGCTTTCATAGAAAGTGAAACGTTGGCCTGGCGCCAGTGGTCCGATACGTTCTCTTTTCAGTATGGGCAACGCAGCAAACGCCAACCCGCTTCCGGACCCCTTCAGGAGTACGAAGAACTGGCGTTGGGTCGAGAGGTTGCCGATATTCGTGACCTGGACTTTCGCGCGATACTTGAGGCCGTTACTCACAGAGTCTTTGTCGATGTCGACGACCAGGTCAGGGCAGGGTGGAACCAACTGCCTCGCCTGAGTATTGTTCGTTTCATCTGCTTCATTCACTAGCTGTTGGGTATCGAGCGCGATTCGGAGCTGAACGGCACTGCAGACATCCGGACGCGCCAGATTGGAGATGACCTGCTGCTGACTGAGGGGCGGAAGCGCGTTATGCTTGACCGTATCTTTACGATTACCATCGATAAAGAGATCGACAACAAACGGGCTGTTCGCCGCGGTTCTTCCACGGTTGACCACGATGTACGTCATGCGTCCGTCTGCCGTTAACCCGAATAACATGACAGCCAAGTCAGTCTGTTGTGGGGGAAGGAGGCCCGTGGTCTTTGCATTGAAAGGTTGTACCGGACCGAGTTCAGGCGGGTGCAACACTGCACTTGTAACGGGAGCCGTCGTAGGGTCGAACGCTGTCGCTGAAACGATCAAGCCGAAGGAGAGGATGCTCATCAGGGCGACACTGGCTGAGGCTCCCATAATGGTCTTCATGGTGGTTCTCCTTTCATGATTCACGTGTCGAACAACGGTCCGGTCATGTGTGCGAAAGCCTTTGGTGGCGCGCTTCGCTGATCGAGGTCATGCAGGGAATTACGACCTGCCTCTCTGTTCTCGTTTGTTGGTGAGTCGTCTATTCATCAGGAACGGTTCAGTCCCCCGATTCGAACAAGAACCGTTCTTTCCGTGATTGAGTTGCCTGACGGATGATGGCACCCACCCCTCCGGATGCTTCTTGATGTCGACGCTCTACCCCGTCGGTCCTTTATTCGGGTCGCAATGATGGTTCAAAATCGGCCCAGTGCTTTCTGCGCCAGCGCCTTCAGCTTGGCTTCGTCGCCGGGGGGGGCCTGGATGGAGAATTGCACGGTGACGTTTCCTTTCTTCACGAAAAGGTTCACATAATTGATTCCGTGCATGCCGCGATCCATGAAGGCGTCATCGCCGAATCCTTTCACCGCGACAGGTTTCTTGGATGCCTTGCGCCCCCGATCAATACCGTCGGCCGGGAAGACCCACGCCTCCATGGCGTCCTTCCCGCTCGCAAACTCGTAGTTGCACCAGGCGGCGTTGCCTTCCTGATCGGCCTTCGGACTGCTCTTGAGCTTGCCGACGACTTGCTCGACTTCGGCGACGGTGAGAAGGCTGCAAGGAGCCGGAGGCGCGGCGAGTGTGACCGAGCCCATGGTCAACCTCCCTGCGCACATAGCCAATGCGGTAACCGTTCGACATGAACTGATTGGGATCATACGGTCCCCTTTCAAAGGGTTACGGTCCGAACATCTTCGGCGCGCGCTGGACATTCGTTTTCGAAGGCGGCGTCAGCACCGTGAACTCGATCCAGTCACTCCATCCCGTCTGCGTGGGCGTGGACATCTGCGCGCTGAGGCGCCACGATCCCGGAATTGTGACTCCGCTGGGCGGTGCGCCGGCGCCGAAGCCGGTATAGCCCATCGCCGATTCTGCTTGAGGGGCGCCGACAGGGAGCGTGGTGTGTGACACCCAGTTGCCCGCCGCATCTTTCCGTTCAATCCGCACCATGTACAAACGATCCGTCGTCACCGGTCGGCCGTCGAGCCCCACCTGGGTCTCTACCCATCCTTTGGGTGTCGCCAGTTTGATGGGAACGGTGGTTTGATTCAGAAAACGCTGGCCGGGAACCGGAGCGTGGACAATCGGAGCCAGGGAGGTGCGAAAGGGAGTCTGCAATTGCATGCCAGCCTTGAGACGCTTATCCTCCTTCCGCTTGGCTTCCGCGAGTTCCGCATCGCGCTTTGTCGCCAGGGCTTGGCGTTCCGCCGGCGTCAGCGTCCAGGCCGTCATCGGTTTCGCCGCACTCCAGAGCGCGAACAGTTCTCCGATCGTCCGGAGACGCTCCCCATCCGGTCCCCTTCTTGGTCCTTCCTGGGCAGGGGGCGGACCTGTGCGGCCGATGATGGGGCATTTCAATCGGAGGAGAGACGCATTGAACGGCGGTCCATCTACTGTCAGCCAGGGGTCTGAGGCGCAGCTATAGCGTGTCGTCCATTTGCCGGACGGGTGGCTTGGCTCCGAGCTGGACGGCGGAAGGATCTCGATGATTTCCTCGGCGATATTCCTTGAGTACGAGCCTTTTACCGTGTAGGGAAATGTCCGCGTCGCACCGAGAGATCCATCGGTCGTACATGATCCGGCGGCGTTATACTGCGCCATAGTCGAGGTGAACTGACCTTGCGGCGTCGACCACTGACTGCAGGGCGCAGAGCCTGGCGCGTCGAATCCTGCACTCCATGCGGGTATCGCCCCGACAAGGAGCACCATCGAGACAAGAATGCGGCGGAAAGCGTTCATGGTTTCTTCTCCATTTTGGAGTTCGTGTCGACCGTCTCGTCGCTTGGGTTGCCACCCATTTTATCCACTCCGCGCGGGACGACTCCGAACGACCGTTGTGGGTCTGTTGCCCGATCTTCCACAACCGCCTGCGAGCTTATGCCCAGCATGTTGCCGAGAATGACTTGTAACGCTCCGGGATTCATGTCGCGACATTCGTCATCGGACGATCGTCCGCTGTCAGGAAGCTGAGCCGGACCGGTTCCGAGAGGCGCTGGAGGCGTCGTACATCTTGTGACCCGGAGCGGCAGCTTGGCGGCTTGCCTATGCCTCTTCTGACCGGCTGAAGGAAGGACCAGTCGGTAACCTTCGCCACCCGGGAACAGAAACGTGTTCGGGGACATCTCTGACTTGATGGCTCGCGCCTGGATCGTCACGTTCGTTCCGATCGTGTACATCGCGTCACCGTCTTGTCCGAGGAGGAGCAGGACCTGATGCTCTGTCTCTTCATCAGGCAACCAGAGGATACCGGGGCCGGGAATCGCTCCCTCGTACACCGCAGGCTGACCTTCAAGGTGATAGGTGGCCAGATCGGGGACGTCAACGGAAGTGATCTGGATGGACTCATCTACTTCCTCTACCTGGTATGTCCCCGGCGGAACCGTCATCGTGGCACCGTCGACGGAAATAAACTCGATCACGTCATACAGTTCGAGTGTCGGCGAGGATGAAGGACGGCTTGATTCGGCTTCTACGGCACGGGGAATGACACCAAGGGCGCGTTGTTGAGGCGAGAAACTCGGTGTAGAAACCTTTGGCGTCAATTTAGGAAGCTCGACCTTCGCCACATTCGTAGCGGGCAGGCTTCCCAGATTGAACTGGAAGTTCGAAGATTGAAACGATGGCTGGATCTTGGCGGCGGAACCTGGTGCCACAGGGATGTTCAGTGTGTTCTGCGGTCCAATCGGAATATTCTGAACGGTGCCGGTTGACGGGCGCGTCTGTTGAAGAGCCGGGCTATTCAATGCAAGAGGAGGGGCGGCGGTCGAAGGATTCACCGGAGGTGATGACGGTTTCGCTTGCAACAGGGGACTCGTACTTGTGCTCCCGTTGGGTTCCTTGACGGTCCTGATTCCGGTTTTGGGATCATCGGTAATCGTGGTTCCGTCACGGCGTGTTGTGACCTTCGTGCCCTCGGGATACGTCGTGACTGTGGTGCCGTCGCTGTGATGTTCGATCCGAGTGCCGTCGCGCATCACAATATAGGTGCCGCCATCAGGCAATCCCCCGACCTCCTTCGACGCTCCGCCAGGTGGCGCCTGTGCCCCAGAACGTCCATCCGGGTACGTGGTGACCTTCGTGCCCTCGGGATACGTCGTGACTGTGGTGCCGTCGCTGTGATGTTCGATCCGGGTGCCGTCGCGCATCACAATATAGGTGCCGCCATCAGGCAATCCCCCAATCTCCTTCGACGCTCCGCCAGGGGGTGCCTGTACTCCAGAACGTCCATCCGGGTACGTGGTGACCTTCGTGCCTTCGGGATAGGTTGTGATAACTGTGCCATCGGACAGGCGCTCGATCCTTGTTCCATCCTGGCGTACTTGCACCGATGAGGCGCCTGCGCCTGGGGCAACCGGTGTTTGCTGGATACCCGGAGTGATGGACGTTCCACCAGCCTGAGGCATTCCCATGGTCGTCCCCGGTGAGGGTTTGGAGAGAGTTGTGCCCGGTGTCGATGGGCCGGGGAGAATGATACTGCCTGTGGGAGGCCGCGGGTTCTGAAGCGGAGCTACGTTCAAGCTGGGCGGTGGATTGGAAGGGGAAATGTCTGTGGGGCGATACACCTGTTGCCGTCCATCTGGGGTTGTGACGGTAATGGTGCCGTCAGGATCGATGCGAATGCGAGTCTTGTCTGGAAATCCGATTTCGGCGGCCTTGTTTCCTAGATTCGGGTTGCCTTGATTTGGATCTAGTGTCGAGATAGAAACTCCTGACGGAAAGATGGTCGTCGAATGGCCTAAGGAACCTGTATAAATCTCCGTCCGATCAGGCAACGTCGTATGGCTGTCACCGAAACTTGTCACAACCGTTGTTGTTCCTCCCGGTTGAACTATGGTCGTGATGGGCGTGATCCCTTCTTTGCCTTCTGTTAGCCGGCCTGTCGTGGGAAATGAAATGTGATTGAGTCCATCATTACCAAGAGAAATCTTGGTCCCGTCCGGTAGTCTCCTCCTCACCCTTTCTTTTCGGGGGGCTGTCGTGATCGTGCCACCACCAGGGAGTTGGGTGAACGTCGTTCCGTCCGGATATACCGTGAACGTCACTCCCTCAGGAAGCCGGGTGATCACAGTGCCGTTCGGTTTCTTAGTGGTGCTGGCCCCTCCAGGCAATTGAGACACAATAGAGCCGTCGGCGAGTTTGGTCTTTACGATTGTGGTCGCGGAAGCGAGCCCGGCCAACAGGCTTCCCGCAAAACTAAACGCGATCAAAAGAACGATGAGCGAGGGAACCACCTTTTGTCCCGATGGCGAGGTGTCAGGCAACCAGCGCTTCATTGTTCGGCATCGTGGTCTCATAACGGCCTCCAGGGCTAGTGATCTTTGTCCGGTGGCAGTTTCTCTGTATCCACCCCGCGCGGAACGACCCCAAGCGCTCGCTGAGGTGTGGTCGAAGTCTGTGAAAAGGGGTCGGGAGTCTTAATTTCCGATGGGCCGGCCGGAAACGACTCCCGACCCCTTTGTTGTCCGGGCGACCCCTTTGTTGTCCGGGTCGATTGTTACGCAGAGTCCGGCAAGGCGATCGATCACCAGACCCGATTGCCCGGTGACTCCCACCAGTACCGCCGATTCACCGCAGTCGAGCCGGTACGGCGCGCCGCCATTTCCACCGATGCCGTCGAAGGGGGCCAATCTCGCCCAGGAGGGGGAGGCCAGCTGTAACACAACACAGATGGCTATCCCGATTCTTGTACCGTTCAGAATGCCCCAATACATCATGGTGATAGAGATTCCTTTTAGTTTTCCGATGGACTTAAAAGCATCTTCTTAACCATTTTCACCTCCCAATATTTCCGATCAGTTCCTGTTGTGTACTCGTTCGTTTGGCAGAAATGCAGCAGGGGTTTGCCGTCTGAGCTGGCACTGCACGCTTGAGATAGCATTGTCCTGCAGAGGCGCCGGCTGGCGGTTTCACAAACGTAAAGGCCTGACAGGAGCCGTCAGCCAAACAGATTGCTCGACAGGCTTCGGGGCTAACCGTGGTCCGCTGCCCGTAGTCGTTCCCTGGGCGATCCATGTTGTATTCAAGATGGAACGGTTCGTTCTGCGCGGCGGCAATGTTGGTGGCAAGGGCCAATGCCATTGCGCGATTGGAAAGGACCGATTGTAGCTCAACCATCGAAAGTTCAGCGCCTGCTGTAGAAGTTGCGCCGATGTTGCCGATTGATCCGGCGCCGACGCGATTATTGGAAGCTCCTTGCGATTGGCTTCCCGTGGGCCGCTGTCCAGTGACACCGTCGCCAAATCGCACCTGACCGGTTGCCTGATCTAGTTGGTAGGCGAGGTGATAGTGCCGGCGTTGCCGGACGAGGCCGCGTGACTGAATACCGCTCAACGAGCCGGCGGCGTCGAGCGCCGACCCGTCAGGAAACAGCAACACCAGATTGCGTGCATCCTCATTCAAGGCGAGAAGGAGAGGAAACGGTTTTGATACTTCGATGTCATGCGTTGTCAACACGGCGGCAAGGAGCAGCGGCTGCCCACCGTTTTCCGGAACCAGCCGAAGTTGCGATTCGGTCCTCTGCTCGACTCGATACTCAGCCGGCGCCACAACAACTGGTCCGCCATCCGGTGCGGTGAAGTGCACCGGTGTTTCCATCAGGATCATTGTCGGCGTGATTGTCGTTGAAGACGGCTCTGACTCGGCGATGTTGCTGGAGTGTTCCGCTGCGCATCCGGCAAGCCCTATGGCCAGGAACCCTGTGAGCACGATCTTCCGCATCACCAGCGCACCCTCCTCGTTGACCGTGAGTCGGGACCTTGCCGTTAGAGGTTCACAGGATATTATTTCCCCGTCGTCCGCAGCGCCTCCGTCCTTGATTTGGCCGCCTTCGCATCCGTCGCCGCAGGCTTGGTGCATTTCTTCCCCCGCACGCCGTAAGCAAGAATATCCGCCACAATCGGAACGGCTCCTGAAGCTTCCTCTCCTACAAAAATGGACGAGATGTCATAGGCTCGGGGAAACCTTCCCTTCTCAAGGAACAATACAGCTGCCGCGTGGCCCAGTGACAACCGACCCGCTTGGCAGGGATGGAGAGTTGGATCTTACGCCCACGTAACGATCAGGCGGGCACTTAGGAAGCTGGGCTGTTGCTGCTGGGCCTGGCGCCGGTAAGGCGATCACGATACCATCGATCACTTCAATCTGAAATGTAGTGTTTTGTCCCTGTGGATTACGCACGGCAAGAGTTCTCTGTCCACGTTGTGTGGCTTGGAAGGTTTCCAAATAGACCTCGATGCAGCTGCCAGCCGGACAATCAACGATCTGTGAGCCAACGCCGGGGATGCGTCCCGGCCTCACGGGGATATCGGTTGGTCCGGCAACAATGCCGACTGTTACTCCAAGAAGATTCTTCCCTTTGATTTGGAGTTCATGAAAGGCGGATGGCTCCGAAGTGCTGGACGTGGGTGTGGTGCGGACGCAAGGTTTAGCCGCCTGGTAGGCTTGCAGTTGCCTCGTGTCACAGGTCGGACGGCGGGTGAACTTGAAGGATTCCACGACGGGGACCGTTGAGGGAAGCGGGGTAGCAGAGGCTTGGATCTTGTTGAATTTTGCTTCCACTGTGAAGCCTCGATCCATTCTTAATGTGCAAGGCGCTGCGCCGCGGCAATCGCCGCCCCAACCAGCGAACGTCGACCCCGGCGCGGGAACTGCGGTCAAGACCGCCGGCACACCTTGAGGATAGCTGAGTGAACAGGCGGGAGGGCAGTTGTAGGCCGATGGCATGCTGACGACTTTTCCTGCTCCTTCGCCGGTGGTCCGGATATTCAGCGGTTGCGTAGCAGGGGGTGGCGGCAGCGTCGGTTTCGGAAATGTCAGCCCGCGCGATTGGACATTGCCGATATCAGAGGCTGATTCGGCCACGGATGCTGGTGGATCATCTGCCGCACGCCCGTGAGTGAATGTCATGACTCCCAGCATCGCCACTATACCGATGGCGATCATCATCCGGTGACCCCACCTGTTACCCATGCTACCTCCTTCTCTTGATCGAGATGCCCTGTGCGTTCTGATACTTAGAATCCGCTCACGATGATCATTCCTCCGGAACAATTGCCCATAACTGGTTGTGCAGGGGGGAGCGATTGAGGCAAGGCTTGGCCGGATCCCATGACGTTCGTCATGAGGCAGTCTCTCATACAGAGGCCGAATCGTGCGGAGAGATCGTTGGCAAAGATGGAGATCGCGGCTTTGGCATCAGGCTGATTGGCCGGAATTCCGATCTTTGTCTGAATGGTGCCGGCAAGACGTGGTGGAGACATCGCTATCATTCCGGGAGAGACTAAGGCGGAGAGGGGAGAGGGCGCATTCGGAATCGGCGGGGCATATGCTCCGAACGGCATTGCCAAGAAGGTCGGATACCAGAGCAATGGTGGTGTGGGAAGAATGCTGACCTGCGTCGCCCACGTATCCCAGGAGTTCTTAAACGCAGTATCCCATTCCCGCGCCACTGTTTCCGAAGCGCCGGCTTGTTGCAGAGCCTGTTTGACCAAACCAGTGAAAGTGTATCGGCTCTTCAATACTCCCGGAGGGGCTTGAGGGTAACCCAGATGGATTTTGCATAGGGCTCCATCGATCGAGGCGCCTTTCAACCACTTCACCGCTTCCTGCCGGGCAGCTCCTGCTGCCGCCTGGCTCCATCGAGACCATTGAGTCGGTGCGGCGGCGCTCGGAGCCTGGATTCTATTGAACTTGGCTTCAACGGTTTTCGCCCGATCCATCGTGAGGGTACAAGGTGCTGTCCCGCGGCAATCACCGCCCCAGCCGGCAAAGGTCGAGCCGGGGGCTGGTACTGCTGCGATAACCACCGGAGTTCCTTTGGGATAGTTTGTTCCGCAACCGGGCGGACAGGCATTCGCCGGAGGAAACGTCACTTTGCCGTTGCCTTCGCCGGTGGTGCGCACGGTGAGCGGCTGCATGGATGGAGGAGGGGGAGGCGGAGGCACATTCATGTTCGGCAAGCTGAATCCACGCGACTGGACGTCGGTTTCAGCCTGAACCGGAGGGCTGGCTTCTTCGGCTAGAACCTGGGTTATGACTGCAGTGATTCCTGCCAAAAAGATTCCTATCGCAATCAGGCCTCTCCCTCTCCGTACCCGTCTCATGTCGCCTCCTTCGAGAATTTGCGCCGTCCGTGCGCGCTGCTCTGGTACTAAGTCGAGGGAACCCAGCGAAAGGTTCAACGGCTCACTTCACAGGAGTCCGCAGCGCCTCCATCCACGATTTGGCTGCCTTCGCATCCGTCGCGGCCGGCTTGGTGCATTTCTTTCCACGTACGCCGTAGCTGATGGTATCGGTCCGGATCGGGCAGGTGCCGAAGGGGGTACCGAAAGACACGACGCCTTCAATCACCGTGAGGATGCTCTGCCCGTCGTCTTGGACTTTCAGATTGAACTCGGTTTCTTTGACCGCCGCGGTGGCGACCGGTGTTTCGACCTCGAATCGCTTGGGGCCGCCGTTCGTCTTAGCCCAGACTTCACCTTGCTTGAGACGGAGGATCCGAACGACGGGCATATCCTTTTCCCAACGGGAGAGCAGCTTGAAGCTGGTGTTTTCATTTAGTGCCACCGTCACGCCGTCGACGAATTCGATCATAGCCTGGCTGCTGCTGTCGGTCTTGACGACGTCGCCTTCATAGAGCGGGACATTGCCCTTTCCCTGCAATCGTTGCTGCACGCCGTCGGTGCGCACGATCACGAGTTCACCGATCGCATTCGTGGCATTTCCGACCGGAGCGTTTTGAGCATTGGCTGACGTCGAAAGCCCAATCGCACACAGGGCCGTCGCAGCCAAGATGATGACTTGTTTCTTCATGTGATCCTCCATCAATTTCCAGTGCTAATTTTCAAAGTCTTGCCATAAGGCAAAAGCGCTACGCCATCAGCTCACGGTTCATCGCGATACCACTACCCGAATGGGTTTCCGGCCCACTGGAACCGTCGCGATGGTCTGCCCCGTGCCGGTGTCGATGACGCGGATTTCGTTTCCCTTGTCATGGGCGACAAAGAGCCGTGTGCCTTCCTGATTGGACCAGATGCCGTTGGGCCCTTCGCCGACTGCGATTTCATCGACTATCTTGAGTTCTTTCGGATCGCCCGCCAGTCCGATGACTTTGTTCAGGCTTCCGACCGTCACATAGGCCAACGGGCCGGCGGTCCCTTTGTAGGCGAAGGCAATCTGCTGCGGCTTATCCCCGACGACGAAACTCCCGACTTTCTCGTGGGTCTCAGGATCCAGTACATAGATGTCGTTTTGCCCGGTGTTGACGCCCCAGACATGCCCGTCGCGGCTGACGACCATGAAGTGAGGATTGGCGCCGACGGGAATCGATTTCACGATTTGATGCGAGGCCGTGTCCACGACACCGACGGTTTTATCCCCCTGGCCGCTGACAAACGCAAACCGGCCATCGTGAGAGAAGGTGAGTCCGGTCGGTCCTTTGCCCACCGGGATCGTTCCCAGAATTCTGAATGTCTTGGTGTCGATGATCGAAATGGTATTCTCGCCGATGTTGGCGACCCAGAGTTGCGAGTCGTCGTTGCTAAGGGCCACGACATGGCACCGTTCACCGGTATAAATGGAGGCGATGGTCTCACGCTTGACCGTATCGATGACCGAAACACGGCCGGAGGCCAGGTTCGACGCATAGAGCCGGCGGCCGTCCCGGCTGACTGCCAGATCGTGGGTCGAGTGGTTCAAGGAGGGAATGGTTCCGATCGGCTGGAAGCTGGTGGCGTCGATGACGCTGACGTCGTTGGTGCTTTCATTCGCAACGTAGATTCTGGGCGGTATGGATTGCACGGTGTCCTGCTTGAGCGCATACGAGCCGATCTTGGCAGGTTGCAGGGAGTCAGCACAGCCGGCGAACGTCATGGCGAGCGATGCGATCAGTAGAGAATGAAGACGATGATATGATGATGGCCTCATGATTCCTCCATTTGGTAACGGGCATGCTTTTTATTAGTGCACTTGGCCGAGGACTAGCTGGCCCTCGACTTCTCCTTTTTTAACCGGATGCTGGTTTTGGCCGGTCGCTTCCGGGACTTTCTTCGAGACGTAGCTATAGGCTTCATCCACGGTGACGATGCCGTCTTTGTCGGCATCGGCTTTGCCCCTCAATCCTTCGAGGAGATAATAGGTGAAGACGCCGTGACCAAGGTCTTCCCGTTCTTCGCTCACTTCGCTCGCCTTGCTCGCGGTCAGCACGACGCGGCCTTTGCCCTTTGAGAGACGGGAGAGAAACGTTTCTGAGACGACGGCGCGGCGTGACGCCGTCGCAAATGTCCGGCCGGCTGTAGCGCCGCTATAGCAGGAATCGGAGATAAAGATGATCCGTTCCGGGGTCAGGCGTTGGAAAATCGTTTCAACTTCGCGCATCGGTAATCCTGTGGAATAGAGGTCGCGGGGATCGGCGTCGTAGGGGACAATGTATTTCTCGAGTCCGTCGTCGTCTCCGGCCGAGGCATCCGCTTCCGGCGCACCGTGACCGGCATAATAGACAATCACCGTATCCTTTTCTCCCGCTTTCCGCTTGAGTTCCGTGCCGAGTGTCCGCTTGAGGGCCATCAGCGTGGCATGGTCGTTCAGGAGCAGGGTGATTTGGTCTTTGGGAACGCCGATGTGCTGTGTCAAATATTCGTAAAACGCGAGGGCATCTTTGTCGGCGTAGCGGAGCGGTTGCACGCCTTTATATTGCGAAATCCCTATGACGACTCCCCAAATTTTTCCGCGGTCCACGACCCGGTTCACCGTAAGGGTGCGGCTGGCTGAAAGATTCTCGTGATCGACGGCGGTGATGACGATCTGATTCTTCCCTTCGTGCAGGACCACGCGCTCGGTGAATTCGAGGTTCGTCTGGATTGCGGATTCACCCGGCTTCACGGTGATCCCGCGACTCTCCCGTTGGGTTACGACCTGTCCGTTCACACGAATCTCGACGCGTGCGACGCCCCGTTCGCTGGCGGCGGCGCCGGTGATGCTGAGGCGGTCGGTGTTGACGTCCACGCCGTCGCTGGGGGTGGCCAGAGCGATCACGGGCGGCGCGTTCTGGAACAGTTTGACGACGGGAGTTCCGCTGATCGTGGGTATCGGGATTTCTCCCTTGCCCTGCGCAGGACTGTCTACGACATCGCGTTTGGCGATCCAGCCGGTCTCGCTGCCGGAAATCTGCACGCGATACCACTCGTTCAGTTCGCCGGTCGCGGCCAGGGCCTGGTCTTTCACGGCTGAGGCGATGACGCTGGTTTCCGCTCCGGCGCCGCTATGGATTTTCGCAGCGGCCGGGCCGATGGTCACGAGCTTATTCGTGGCCACGACTTGCGGCGCGACCCGGTGATCGATCGCCAGCTTGACGGTCTCATCCAGTGAACTGTTCACACTCCGCTCGCGGATAAAGAGGCGGAGGGGGAGTTGGTCGTCTTTGATGTCGCGTCCAACGAACAGATTGACTCTGGCTTGTTTGGTTTCGTCCGGTTTCAGGACGCCAAGATCAAGCTGGTGCTTACCGAGTCGCAGGTGCTGGGTGGGTGGCACGGAAAGATCGACGGTCGTGTGCTGGGCCACGGTCGCTCCGACGTTCTTGATGGTCAGGAGCACATCGACGGCTTCGCCTTTTTGAATGCGCCCGTCACCGTTTCCGACGGAGGTGCCCGACCCATCGTCGAGGATTTGCACGGTATAGGCAAATCGTGGCCGAGGGAGTCCTTTGAGTGCGAGGACTGCCTTTAGGGGCTCGGGTACGAAGCTATTGTATTCCTCGAACGCCAATCCAATCGGGATATCACCGTCCGGGTGGTCGGAGGGAATTTGAATCGTGACGGTATCCTCCGCGGACTGACCGCCCTCGAGTTTTCCAAAATAGAAGAGATGGCCGTCGAGCATTGGATCCGCACTTTTTGTTTTCGCCTGGAAGCGGTAGAGCGGTCCTTTCCCTTTATTCCGTGCCGTGAGCGTAAAGGTCACGGTACCGCCCGCGCGGACTTCCATCGGGTGAATGGCCAGTTCGGTTTCCGGAAGCGGAGGGGGAGAGGGTGGGGCGCCTATGTCATTCCCGCGCAGCTTGATCTTATCATGCAGTGTGGCGGTGACGGCCGCGGGCACGACCGGTTGGAGTTTGACTGCTCGATCCCGGCCACCGGAAACCAAGACGGTGCCATCGGGAGACAAGGCAATCGACCAGACTGGGCCCTTATGTCCGCTCAGTGGATAGCGCTCATTGCCGGTGCCCACATCCCAGACACGCAATGTTCCGTCGGCACCTCCTGAAACCAGGGAGCGTCCGTCGCCTGTGAAGGCAATGGTATTGACGTCGCCTTTGTGGCCGCTCAGGGAGAGATGTTCCTGTCCTGCTTCGAGATCCCACAGACGAATCGTGCCGTCGGATGAGGCGCTGGCCATGAGGGAAGCGCTCGGCGAAAAGGCGAGGCTCCGAACGGCGCCGGTATGACCGGCGAGGACGCTGCGGCGCTGCGCCGTCGCCAGATCCCACAGGTGAATCTGCATGTCGCTGGTGCCGGTGGCGAGTAGCTTGCCATCCGGCGAAAAGGCAATCGAATAGACGACGCCGAAGGCCCCTCTGACGGATTTCAGCTCCTTTCCTGAGCCGGCCTCCCACAGACGAAAACTCCCGTCGTTCCCGCCTGTCGCGATCATGCTCCCGTCTTTGGAAAAGGTGACGGATCGGACGGCGCCAAAGCTCGTCGTGACGGCCTTCAGTTCTCGTCCGCTGTCGACATCCCAGATTCGAATAGAGGTATCGGCGCTGCCTGAAGCCAGGACTTTGCTGTTTGGTGAAAAGGCCAGGGCATGAATGGAGCCCATGTGGCCGCGGAGCAGGCGCAGATCGCGCCCGGTCTCGGCGTCCCACAGGCGAATCATTTGATCGGTTCCGGCCGATGCGACCAGGCGTCCGTCCGGTGAATAGGCGACGGCCAACACCTCACTGCTGTGGCCGGCCAGCAGACGGGGTGCCGTTTCTGTTGCGCGCGTCACGGTGACAGGGACGCTCACGAGGATGATGAGCAGCCAGAAGAGGAAGAACTGCGACCTGCCCAGGACTTCGACCGGGTGCGGTCTAGTCATGAGAATCTCCTTGCCAGAGCGTCCGCCATTGTCCGGTAGGTCGAGCGTGAACTGCATTCGGTTCAACTGACGCGGCTAGTCTATGTACTCTGTTGGATCAATGTCAAAGGCAAGCGTCCGAAACCCTTCTTAAGAGGGGCGGCGGCTGATTGACGTTCAACGGAGCCCGACACTTGACGGATGAGGGTGAAAAGCATAACACTTGCCGCGCAATAATCGTGTGGCCATGGTCCCGTTTCAGGTCACTGAACGAAGGGTCACATAATCTCTGGTTTTCTGCGCGCCCGTAGCTCAGTCGGATAGAGCATCAGCCTTCTAAGCTGAGGGTCGCTGGTTCGATTCCAGCCGGGCGCACCACGTTGGTCAGCCATCCATGCGTAGATTCTTCCGTCCTCTTCCTCTTGCAATAGGCACTGGCATCGCGCTGCTGCTCTATACTCTTGGCGGATTTTTCCTGCTTCCATACCTCATCACGACCTACGGTGTGCCGAAAGTCGCTGAGACGATCCGTCACCCGGTGGTGGTGCGAGAAGTGGCGGTCAATCCTTTTGAGCTGTCCTTGCGGATCGCCGGATTGGAAATTCGTGAGACCGATCAGGCGCCCATGGTCGGATTTGAGGAATTCTTCGTGAATTTCCAGGCGGTCTCGCTGTTCCGTCTGGCTTATGTGTTTGATGCCATCCGGCTGACGATGCCCTATGTGTCGCTGAAGGTGGCGCCGAACGGTCATCTGAACTTGCTCGATCTGGTTCCTCCGGATGCGCCGGCTGACCAGCCGCCTCCTGCCAAGACGCCGGAGCAGCCGGGGGCGATTCCTGCCGTGCAAATCGGGGTGTTTGAGATTGCTCAAGGTATTGTGGAGTTTCGAGACGAGTCCAAGCCCAGGCCGGTGGTGATCGACATTGTGCCGATCGGAATCGTGCTGAAGAACTTCCATACCAAGCCGGGTGGAGATAATACCTATTCGTTTGCCGCGGAATTGGGCAAAGGGGAAGTGCTGGACTGGAAAGGCACCATCATCTTGGAGCCGATTCGCTCTGAGGGCACGCTGGCCTTGAGCGGAGTCAAGATCCCCACGGTCTTTCAGTATGTGCAGGGCCAATTCAATTTCGATATCCCCAGCGGCACTATCGATGCGAAGGTGCCATATCGATTTGATATGGGGCCGGCCCCGATGGACTTCACCGTCTCGGAAGCCTTTCTGCACCTTGCGGATGTCGGCTTGGTTGAAAAAGGCGATGTGGATCCGGTGATCTCAATCCCATCCTTGGGAATCGACGGCATTCAGATGGATCTGCGACAGCACAAGGTGTCGATTGCATCGATTAGTCTGGCGAATGCGTCGGACCGGGTCTGGCTGAATCCCGATAAGAGTCTGAATCTTCAAGCGCTCTTCGCGCCTGTGGAAAGCGGGTCTGCGGCCGAAAAGCCCACTCCCACAGCCTTGCCTAAAGAGCCGGTTAAGGAACCTTCGCCCTGGTCGGTGGCGGTGAAGGACGTGCAGATTAAGAATCATACGATTCGCTTTGAGGATCGTTCCCTCCCCTCCACGATGCAGGCGAAAGTCGTCATCAAGTCTGCACGGTCGCATGATCTGGTCTGGCCAATGAAAGGACCGATTCCCCTCACCGTCGATCAGAGCATCAATGACACCGGCACGTTCACGCTGGATGGTCAGATAGTAGTGTCGCCCTTTCAGGCGGATTGTACGCTCGCACTGAAGAACCTGGGATTGGCGCCGTTCGAACCCTATCTAGAGCAGGCGACCCGTGTTGGAGTTGATGACGGTTCGCTGGATATCGATGGATCCTTTCACCTGGCGGTAGAGCATCCGAAGGCTCCGCTGATGACCTTCCGGGGAAATCTGGGAGTGAAATCGCTGACGCTGGTGAACCGGGAGGAGGGTTTGCCGGTTGCCTCCTGGAGACACCTTCTTCTGAAGCAGATCGCTCTGACCGTCGATCCCACGACGGTGGCGTTGGACGAAGTCGGTCTCGATCAGCTCCGTGTTCAATTGGCGGTGCAGTCCGATGGCACCTTGAATCTGGCGCACCTTGTCAAAGCTCAGAAGGAGACCGAGGCGAAGCCGGCTCCAACGCCCAGCCAGTCTTCAGGCAAGTCAAAGCCGGCACCGGAGATTACCATCAAGACGGTGAAGCTGATGAAGGGAGCCGTTACCTTTCAGGATGACTCCATTACACCGACGGTGCGGACAGGGCTCGAAGAGTTGACGGGGACGGTGAAAGGTTTGTCTTCGAAGCAAGTGGCGAAGGCTGACGTCGATTTGTCGGGCAAGCTCGGTCGCGTAGCGCCATTGCGGATTGTGGGCAAGATCAATCCGCTCAGTGAGGATGCGTTTACCGATCTCTCGGTCAAGTTCGACAATATCGATCTGACCACGGCTGGTCCCTATAGCGGGAAGTACGTGGGTTATCCTATCCGGAAGGGGAAGCTGTTTCTGGATTTGACCTACAAAGTATCGCAGCATGAGCTGGAGGCGGAAAACAAGGTCCTCATTGATCAGTTGGGTTTTGGAGAGAAGACCGAGAGTCCCGATGCCACCTCGCTGCCGGTTCCCCTGGTTGTCGCGCTGCTCAAGGATCGGAAAGGCCAGATTGCGATCGATTTACCGGTGCGCGGGAATCTAAAAGATCCGGATTTTAAATATGGTCGGGTTTTGCTCAATACCGTGCTCACACTCTTAGGAAAAGCGGTGACCTCGCCGTTTGCTCTGATTGGTTCACTTGTCGGAGGCAGCGGGGAGGAGCTGCATGCGATTGAGTTTCTTCCCGGCCGGAGTGAGTTGACCGAGAGCGAGGTAAAGAAGCTGACGACCTTAGGCACGGTGCTGACAGAACGTCCGGCCCTGTCGTTGGATGTGGCAGGCATGGCCGATAAGCAGGTGGATGCGCGGGTACTGGCCGAAGATCAGTTCCTTGAGCGGTTGCGTCAGCTCAAACTCGAAGAGACCGGCCAGGGGGCAGGCAAAGAGCCGGTTCCTGCTCTCTCACCGGAGGATGAATCCCGGTTGACGACGGCCTGGTATGCCAAGCAATTCCCTCCGGCACCGGGTCAGCCTGACGCGCCGTTGCCTTCAGTCGCCGAGATGAAAGGGCGGCTACTTCAGGCGATCACGATCGAGGAGGGGGCGCTCCGCCTTCTGGCGCAACGTCGCGCGGAGCGGATCAGGGAATGGCTGACACAGCAGGGGCAGGTGGAAGAGGCTCGCGTCTTTATGCTGGAGGCCGGATTCAAGGATGGCAGCGGAGCCACCGTGCCGACGGCCCTCGCTATGGCTGCACACTAGCGTCGGCGCAGATGTTACGTGTTAGTCCGCTGATGGGGCTAAGCCGAGGTTCGGTACTACTTTGCGTACCGCATGCGGGTGCCCTGCAAGAGCGAGAGTTCGATTTCTGAGGCGGTGAGTTCAGCCGGAAAGAGGGCGCCGGATATTTTACAGGCGTTGATGGAAGCTCCTCTCAAGTTGGATTGGCTGAAGTCGATGCCGCGAAGGTCGGATTGCCGGAAGTAGCAATCGCTGAAGTCCAGTCCGGTGGCATCCAGGCCGCGGAGATCCAGCCCTCTCAGATCGCAGCTCTTCAAGTCGCACTTATCGCCTGCGGCCTTCTTGACGTTGAACTCCTTAATGCAACCTTCGCGCAGGAGTTGATACATGGGGTCGGTACTGATCTTGAGCGATTGTCCTGGTCTATCCATCGATAACTCCTTGGGCTACTGCGGTCTCTATCGGCTCAGGGTGTGAAATTCTTAAATGAGACACTGGCCAGCCTTAAGAGAGGCTGGCCTTGCAGACCGTGCGGGGTTGAGTCGTGAAGGGGAGGGCTTGCCTTCAGGGCTGGGAAGTCAGTAAGGTATTGCTCATTATTCCAACGATTTGCAGGGGACATTCCTCTGGTCAATCTTTGAAAGGAGTTTCATATGGCAATCCGTTTAGGAGATGAAGCCCCGAATTTTACGGCCGAGACGACTGAAGGCCCGATCAACTTTCATGAATGGCTTGGCGGCGGATGGGGGATATTGTTCTCGCATCCGAAAGACTATACCCCGGTCTGTACGACCGAGTTGGGGACTGTGGCCAAGATCACTCCTGAGTTCAAGAAGCGGGGTGTGAAAGTCATTGCGGTCAGCGTCGATCCGTTGGACTCCCATAAGGGCTGGATCAATGACATCAACGAGACCCAGAAGACTACGATGAACTATCCGATCATTGCCGATCCTGAAAAGAAGGTCGCGACCCTCTATGACATGATCCATCCGAATGCGATCGACAACATGACCGTCCGCTCGGTATTCATTGTCGGGCCTGACAAAAAGGTAAAGCTTACATTAACCTATCCTGCTTCATGTGGTCGTAATTTCGACGAATTGCTGCGAGTAATTGATTCGCTCCAGCTGACCTCAAAATTCAAAGTCGCCACACCAGCGAACTGGAAGGACGGGGAAGATTGCATCATCACTCCGGCCGTGAACGACGCGGAAGCCAAGACTCTTTTCCCGAAGGGATTCAAGACCGTGAAGCCCTACCTGCGTTATACGCCGCAACCAAATAAATAACGAACGTTCACAAGCGATCAGCGGGCGGGAGGTGCTGAGCATCTCCCGCCCTTTTAGTTTGAGGGTATGAAGTCCGGTGAGATGTTAGATCAATAACAACCCGGCGGCGCGGATTTTCCTCCAGGCGGGACTTTCTACAAATGCGACGAAATCTTCGGCTTCCCCTGGAAAACTGGCTTGTATGTCTCGAATCCAGGGATAGGCGGTTCTTTTATTCTTGCGCGGGGTCGCTTGCTTGATGACCGTATGAAACCACCGCCACTGTGCTTGGGGGAGATGGATGACAGTATTGGCAAATCGTCCTTGCAGCGTAAGGGTAACCTGTTTGGTTTGTGCCGCTGAGACCGGTTGAGCGCCGAGCCACACCAGCCGGCGTTCAAGCGGCAGATGATCGGTCACTATTCGTTGGCGGAGAACGGTCCGTACCCAGTCCTTAGGGACGTGCGGCTCCGGCGCGTCATGGTCAAACCACTGACGAACATCCATTGTCAATCCTCGTCCTTCAAGAAAGTTCAGCATGGAACGACGTAAGCCTTCGCCCAGCCACGTGGGGGTTTTGCCAACACGGTCGCGGTGAATCAAATCATTGTCGGCAAAGCCTTCAAACGTCGGTCCGAGGATACGCAGTCCATTGGTTTTGGGGTCGAGGCCGACCGGACTGTGGGCTGTGGTCGTGAAGCGATGCCAGAAGGCCGATTGCATCAGGTCTGCTTTGAAGAGTTGCCGCACGCGTTCGAGAGCATCCACCGCCTCTTGGATTGTTTCCGAGGGGAATCCGTACATGAGATACGCATGAATCATAATGCCGGCTTCTTTGAAGGCGGCCGCGACGAGTGCGGTCTGATCGACAGTGATCCCTTTTTTCATCTTCTCGAGCAGGCGATCCGAGGCTGCTTCCAACCCTGCCGTGACGGCGATACAGCCGGAGGCGGCTAAGAGTCTGCACAGATCCGGTGAAAAGGCCTCTTCGAACCTGATGTTACCCCACCAAGTGATGTCGAGTTTCCGTTCCAGTAATCCCAGTGCCAGCGCCTTCAGTGCGGCCGGCGGGGCGGCTTCATCCACAAAGTGGAATCCCCGTTGTCCGGTTTCGGCAATTAATTGTTCGATCTGTTGGATCAGCCGTTCGGTCGGCGTCATTTCGTAACGGCTGATATAGTCAAGCCCGACATCGCAAAACGTGCACTGCTTCCAATAACAGCCGTGCGCGACGGTCAGCTTGTTCCAGTGACCTTCGGACCAGAGGCGATGCATCGGATTCGTGCTATCGAGGATTGTGAGATAGCGATCCAACGGCAATCCCCGATAGGTCGGACAACCGATATCATTCATGCTGAAATTCTGAACGGATCGATCATCGGCAAAGCGTACGTGATGATCTTCTCTGTGAAATGTGCGGCAGAGCCCGGTTCGCGGGCGTTGGCCCGTGAGATGTTCGAGGAGCGAGAGGATCGGTCGTTCACCGTCGTCCAACGTGATGAAGTCTACGTAGTCGAACACGCGAGGATCGCTGACACGACGCAATTCCGTATTGGCATAGCCGCCGCCAAGCGCAATGGGGAGTTTCGGTTTTCGCTGCTTAATCGCCTGGGCAATCCGAAATGCGCCATAGAGATTGCCGGGAAAGGGGACTGACAGACCCACGAGGGTCGGATTCACACGGTCGAGGTGTGGCCAAAGAGCATCCAGTAAGAATTCATCCGTCAGGCTGAGCGGATCGTCGAGGGCCGAGGCCAATCGATCAAACGACGACGCGGAATGAGCCAGATGTTCGGCGTAACGGCTGAGGGCGAAAGATGGGCTGACCGTGGCTTGAACCAGGTCGGCGATGTCTTCGAGGTAGAGCGTGCCCCAGTGTTTCGCCCGATCTTCAGTCGGAACAGATTTCTCAAATCTCATTTTGCCGTTGAACCGTGGACCGTTAGGAAGAAACCCAGGATGGATGAGCTGTCTAGCGGACGCTGGATTTTTGCCCTGCAGAAATCTCACGACTGTTTCGATCGTGTCCAGATAGGCGTCCTCGTCCGCAAGCATGGAGAGGGCTTGTTCGGGAAGATCGTCTTGCTGTTGTCGCACAAGGCGAAAGACTTCCCGCAGTCCATCTGGACTGAAGAGGCGTAACACCATTTCAATCCCAAGATCGGCCTGTTCACAGGCGATTCCCTGAGACTGCAAGAATCCGGTCAGATAGGCGGTGGACGGGTACGGAGTATTGAGCTGGGTGAGCGGGGGAATCAGTAACAGGACTCGGGGCGCGGTCATGACTTCGACATAGCATACTGTCAGGCGGGAATGCTATGTCGCCGGGTCCGATGGCACGGATAGCGGTTCTGAACTTACCGCTTCGTGTCGATGATGCTGCCCAGCATATCGTCTGCCGTTTTCAGCGTGCGGAGATTGGCTTCGAATCCGCGCTGGGCCACGATCTGGCTGACGACTTCTTCTCCGAGATCGACGTTGGACAGTTCGACCTGGGCCGCACCGTAGCCACGGTCCTTCAACACACTCGGTCCGGCGGAATCATCTTTTTGTATCACCGGCAAGACGCCGCCGGTTCCCATTTCGACGGACTCAACCCTCGATTTATGGAACCCGTCGGTGTTCATATTGGCCACGTTATTGGCAGAGACATCGAGCTTCTTGGCGAAGTTCGTCAGGCCCGATAAAGCTGTATCGATAGCGGACATCATAAAGCACCTCCCAGTCCCGTTCTGAGATGACAAACCTTAGGTTCATTCGGGGATAACAGTTCCGGGAAATGCCTGGCACGCCAGTGGTGCTTGAAGAGGACTGCGTTGTGGCGGCTAGGCTGACCCTGGAACATACGTCCCTCGTTAGGTCCCTTGGCTTTGCGTCCCACCCTCTCAGGTGGTTTGCCTTTGTCACATGGTCGGCATTGATCGGGATTGACCAACCCAACCGCTATTCGAACTGG
>JABFSU010000090.1 GCA_013140455.1 Nitrospira sp.
TCGCGGACGTACACGAAGTATTCCTGCTGAAAGTGAACCTTGAGCTGATCTTTGGTCAATCGTCCGGTGGCGAAGTGATCCCATGCCCAATGGTGTTTGCCGTCCATGACTTTGAGCAATGCGTCGAGAAAGCGGGCTTGTGTCAGTCGTGATGCCATCGTACCTTGCCTTCTTGAAGGCCGTCTCGTTAGAATCTCCAGACTCTGAGAGGACGGCGATGAATCCAATTACTATTCAAAACCCCGACGAGATCCTGACCCTCTTAGCCGATGTCGCTTTACAGGGGCCAGGCTTTTCAACAGAATGCCTACTGGACTATGTGCTTGAAGAAGGGTTTACAGAGCCTATCTTTCTCAACGCCACCGGCGAAGATGCTACGGCATTTTACAAAGGTCAGCCGAATGCCTGGGCGGTCTATCAGATCCGTGAGTGGAAACGGGTGCTGACGGTATCGGGCGGTGGCCGAGAGCGTCGCGTGCAAATCAGAGAAACACCCTGACTGATGTCCGAGTGTAAAGCGGCTCTGCGAAAAGTGCAAATGCTTGTAAGGTTTGTCACTCGATCGTTCAGCAAGGAACGGTGATGGCCACATGCGGATGCGGTATCTGACGACGGCACAGGATATCGGGGAACTCGGGATCATCAAGAGCCTGTGCGAGGCCAATGGCATTACCTGCTTATTTCAGGATGAGCACGTGAGTAGTCTGTATCCTGGCGTCTTGGATTTGTGCTGCCAGGTGATGGTGGACGAATGTGAATGGGATCGGGCAACCACGCTGATCAGTCGCTTGCGTCTGCCGATTCGAGAAGTCGCACCATTTTCATAACGGGATCGCACGCTGACCGTTGGTTCTCACGCCTCGGTCATCGTGGAATTTTTGGATGAGGAGAGTCGGCGGGGAAGTCGGTTGGCTTACGTTCTCCGGATCCTTCATACCACCCACCGATCAGCAGGCCTTCTTCGAAATAGAGATAGCGGTGTTTCACCTCGGCTGTACTGATCCAATCCTCGAAAATCCATTCCTCACGACGTAGTCCTTCCTTCGTGAAGGACGTATTGATTGTCTGTGGCCCTCCCCAGGATTTGAGGACCTGGTCTTTCGACATGCCGGCCATCACCCGGCGCTGCTCAATATGTTTCTGAAAATCAGGATCTCTCAGCTGAACGGCAAGAGGGACGACCACCATCATGAGGAAAGAAAGAGCCAGCCCTGCATAGATGATCTTGCGGACGAGAGGGCGTCGGATAAACGATTGCTCGTCCTGGTGGACCGGGGCCTGTTCGGGGGCAGAAGGAGTCTGTTCCATAGTCGTAATTGCTTCCTGAATGAGCTGGCGCATGCTAACTAAGGGGGGTAGGGCGAGTCAAGCTAACAGGGCAGGATCTCAGGACAATTTAGCAGGGTAGACCCCGGCCAAGATCATGACAGCCTTGGTGAGGCCACGTGAATACAGATGAGGTGGATGATGAAACGAATCGCGTGTCGGCTCAGATCAATTGGACCGAGTTTGGGATGGATTATGCTAACCGGATTGCTGCTGCTTAGTATTGATCCGTATCCCTTCCAGGCCCATGCGACGACGATTTATTCCTATATCGATGAGCAAGGCAATCCCCGGTTTAGTGATTCGATGGAAAACATTCCGGAGAAGTACCGGGCGAAGGTGAAGACCCATGAGCAGGCGACGCCCCAGGAGCGCTCTCCGTCAGTCTTAGATTCTGTGAGGTCAATTGTCTCTCCGTCGGCCATCGCGTCATTCAAACAGAAAATAGCGGAGTTGCTCCAAGGCTTCGGCATTGCATTTCCCTCTGCCTCCACGAAAACAGCGTCGGTGCCATCAACGGCCCCATCATCAGATATGAACTCTTCGCAATCGCAGATTGTGAACTATGCCGGTGCGGCGGCGGTTGTGCTGTTGATGCTGATGTATCTCAGTAAGAGCCAATTGGTGCGTCTGCTGGCCCTATGCCTACTTGTGACACTTGGTGTGGCTACGCCTATTCTGCTCTATGTGAGTGATGATGGCCCAATGACAAGTATGAAGGGCCGAGCGACGGCAGTGGGACAAGCTCAACAAGATCGTCTTAAGCAGGTCGGGCCGTAGGCGAGAACGCTCGGCCGCCTCTCTTATGAGGCGGCCTATTCAGCGTAGTGGGGCATCGGAATCTTCTTGGGTTGCGCAGCGGGTGAGGGTATCACCCGTTCTGCAAATTCCGGCGAGTAGGGATTCACGATGGCCTCGTGGGTGTGACGTTGGCGCTGTTTGACCAACTGAAGGCTTTGCGTGCTGATCTCCATCCGGTCGATCGTCGCCTTCGTCGTCAAGCGATCGGGTAACCCTTGCAGCGAAAACAGCTGATACGTCAGCGTCCAGTCTAGTTGCTCTTTCCCTTTCTCTTTAATCAAGAATCTCGCGGCGTCTGACGGGGATCCCTTAAAAAGTAGTATCCAAATGTTAGAACGGAAAGCCGGCGCTTGGGACTCCCTGGAGGGGATGAACTCGGGAACAAGCGAGGGGACTTGGGCAATAGGAACCGGCGGTGTGAATTCAATATCCACAAGCCGCACATACAGGGGACGTGTCTCGCTCGTGTCGTTGGGATCGACGGCATAGGCGAAGGAGTACCGGACGTCGATGCCGCTTCTGGTGAAGGTATAGACGTCTTCGCCATTTTCTGGCGACACCAGTTTGCTGAAGTACTTTTGCCAGTCGGTGATGGGGTAGTAGGTGAAGACTCGAAGGGCCGACTTCCTGTCACGCACAGCCTGAGGCATACCCAGCCGCTCGTGGAGTTCTTTTTGGGTGAGACCGAGGAAGCCGTCTTCGAAATAGGGTGCAGCCGTAAGTCTCTGAGGGGCACATAGCAGAACGCTGAGGAGGAGCAACCACGTGAGGTGGTACCTGGGTCGTCGAGTCGGCAATGGCATCCTCCGCATGCTGAGGGCATCGTATCGACAGGGTTGAAGGTCTGTCAAGAAAGAGGCCTGGCTTGCTGGTCCGGTACCCTTTCAGTATCATGGCACTTCTATAAAATTTGTCACGGGAGATATTTACCAGTGGGCATTTCCTCACAGACTTCAATAGAGCAACTGATCCAGAGCCGAATTCTGATCCTCGATGGAGCGATGGGGACCATGATTCAGCAGCGGAAACTGGATGAGGCGGCCTTTCGTGGCGAGCGCTTCAAGGATTGGAGGCAGGACCTCAAGGGGCACAACGATTTGCTGAATATTACGCAGCCGGCCATTATTGAGGACATCCACCGGCAGTATCTCGAAGCCGGGGCTGACATCGTCGAAACGAATACGTTCAACTCTCAGGCGATCTCCCTGGCGGATTATCACATGGAGACGCTGGGTTACGAACTATCGAAGGCCGGGGCCGAATGCGCTAAGCGGGCGGTCCTTAAGGTTCAAGCGGCTCAGCCTGGTCGGCAATGTTTCGTGGCCGGCGCCATCGGGCCGACGACGAAAACGTCGTCTATTTCAACGGACGTCAACAACTCGGCCGCACGGGGAACGACCTACGAAGAACTCGTGGCGGCTTACAGCGACCAGGTTCGGGGCCTGCTCGATGGCGGGGCCGATCTTCTCCTTGTAGAAACGATTTTCGATACGCTCAATGCCAAGGCTGCGTTCTTTGCCATCCAGCAGGTCTTCGACCAGGGCGGACGCCTGGTGCCTGTCATGGCTTCGGTGACATTTATTCAAGCCGGCAGCAATCGCGGTGTGACGGGGCAAACGGTTGAAGCGTTTTGGAATTCGATTTCGCATGTGCCGCTCCTGAGTGTCGGTATGAACTGTGCCCTGGGACCGAAAGAAATGCGACCGCTGATTGAAGAGTTGTCGCAGATCGCCCCAATCTATATCAGTTCGCATCCCAATGCCGGATTGCCCAATCCGCTCCTGCCCACGGGATTTCCGGAAACGCCTGAGACGCTTGCGCCGCAGTTGCGGGACTGGGCGCAGAACGGCTGGCTCAATATTGTAGGCGGCTGTTGCGGGACCACGCCAGACCATATCAAGAAGATTGCCGAAGCGGTGCGAGGTCTAAAGCCACGGCCGGTTCCAACCGTCGCCCCGTATACGCGTTTGAGCGGGCTTGAAGCGGTCACCCTTCGTCCCGATTCGAACTTCGTGAATATCGGTGAGCGGACCAACGTGACCGGCTCACCGGCTTTTTCGAAGCTGATCCTTGCCGGTGACTACGAAGCGGCCCTTTCTGTGGCGCGTCAACAAGTCGAAGGCGGCGCGCAGATCATCGATATCAACATGGATGAAGGCATGCTGGATTCCAAGGCGGCGATGGAAAAGTTTCTCCGTCTCATTGCCTCGGAGCCGGATATTTGCAAAGTGCCGATCATGGTCGACAGCTCCAAGTGGGAGGTGCTGGAGACTGGCCTGAGGAATATTCAGGGGAAGGCCATCGTCAACAGCATCAGCCTCAAAGAGGGTGAGGAGAAGTTTGTCCAGCAGGCGACGTTGGTCCATCGGTATGGAGCGGCCGTGGTCGTCATGGCATTCGATGAGCAAGGGCAGGCCGATACGCTAGAGCGAAAGCAGGAGATCTGTGCGCGCTCCTATAAGATTCTGACGGAACGGGTGGGCCTGCCTACGACCGATATCATATTCGATCCTAATATTCTGACCGTTGCCACTGGTATCGAAGAGCATAACAACTATGCGGTGAATTTCATCGAAGCCACCCGCTGGATTAAGAAGAATTTGCCCGGTGCCAAGGTCAGCGGCGGCATCAGCAACATCTCGTTCTCGTTCCGCGGGAACAACGTGGTCCGCGAAGCGATGCATGCGGCATTTCTCTATCATGCGATCAAGGCCGGGCTCGATATGGGGATCGTCAATGCCGGTCAGTTGGCGGTGTATGAAGGAATTCCCAAAGACTTGCTCGAATTGGTTGAAGACGTGCTGCTGAACCGGCGTTCTGACGCGACGGAACGGCTGGTGAATTTCGCCGAGACGGTGAAACAGAAGGGGAAGGCTGTTGTCAAAGATGACGAGTGGCGCAAGGGGACGGTCGAGGAGCGTCTCTCGCATGCCCTGGTCAAAGGTATCACGGACTACATTGATCAGGATACAGAAGAAGCGCGCCAGAAGTATCCGAAGCCGTTGTCCGTCATCGAGGGCCCGTTGATGGCCGGGATGAACATCGTCGGCGACCTCTTCGGATCCGGCAAGATGTTTCTGCCGCAAGTTGTGAAGAGCGCGCGGGTCATGAAAAAGTCCGTCGCCTATTTGATGCCGTATATGGAAGAGGAGAAGAAGCGGGTAGGTGGCTATCAGGCGCAAGGGAAAGTCTTGCTCGCCACGGTGAAAGGCGATGTGCATGACATCGGCAAAAACATTGTTGGCGTGGTGCTGGGTTGCAATAACTATGAGGTCATCGATCTCGGTGTGATGGTGTCCTGCGAAAAAATCCTGGCGGCGGCAAAAGAACTCAAGGTTGATGTGGTCGGATTGAGCGGTCTCATTACGCCGTCGCTGGATGAAATGGTGCATGTCGCCAAGGAAATGGCCCGCGAAGGGTTTACCGTGCCGCTGCTCATCGGCGGGGCGACGACCAGCAAGGCTCACACGGCGGTGAAGATCGCACCGTCCTATGCGCCATCGGTGGTTCATGTGTTGGATGCCTCGCGGGCGGTGGGGGTGGTGGGAAGCTTGATCAGTCCGTCACAGAAGCCGGGGTTCGTCCAGCAAGTACGAGATGATTACGAGCGGATTAGGCAGGCGCATCAAGACCGCGGAGCCAAACCGGTATTGCCGATCGCGAAAGCACGCGCCAATCGCTACATGACTAATTGGGCAACGCTGGATATTCCTGCGCCGTCCTTCCTGGGCGTGCGGACAATAGGTGACCAACCGTTGAGCGAATTGGTGCCGTTTATTGATTGGTCGCCGTTCTTTCATACCTGGGAGTTGAAGGGCCGTTATCCCGGGATCTTCGACGACGCCACGGTCGGTCCGAAGGCGAAAGAACTCTATGATGACGCACGTCGATTGTTGGACGAGATCATTCAGAAGAAACTGCTGACCGCGAAAGGGGTCTACGGATTCTTTGCTGCAGCCAGTATTGGCGATGACATTGAGCTCTATCATGATGCTGCGCAGAGGCAGCGGGTCACAAGCATCCATACACTCAGACAGCAATCAGAAAAGCCTCAAGGCCAGCCGAATCTTGCGCTGGCCGACTATGTGGCTCCTCACGACTCAGGCCGGACGGATCACGTCGGGGCATTTGCGGTCACAGCGGGGATCGGCTTGGATGAGTTGTGTCGTCGTTTCGACAAGGATCATGACGACTACAACTCGATTATGGCGAAGGCTCTGGCCGATCGACTGGCAGAGGCCTTTGCGGAGTATCTCCATAAGCGCGTCCGTGAGGAATGGGGCTATGGTAAGCAGGAGACGTTGTCAACTGAAGAACTGATTCGCGAAAAGTATCGCGGCATCCGACCGGCGCCAGGCTATCCAGCTTGTCCTGACCATACGGAGAAGCGGCTGTTGTTTGACTTGCTTCAGGTTGAACAGAAGGCTTCCATCACGCTGACGGAGAGCTGTGCCATGTTACCGGCAGCGGCAGTCAGCGGATTCTATTTTGCTCATCCTGAGGCGAAATATTTCGCAGTGGGAAAGATTGGAAAGGATCAAGTCGAAGATTACGCCAGCCGAAAAGGGATGGATCTGCGTACAGTCGAGCGCTGGTTGTCACCAAACCTCAACTACGAACCTGCCTGACGGATTGTCGTACTGTTCCTAGAACCCAGTTGAGGCATTGTCGGTGATGTATGGGGGCCGGGCTTGACCTAAGTCTAGACGGCGGTCTCTAGCACATTGTTTGATGCATTCAGGCGGGCTGTTTGGAGCGCTTGGAAGATCGATCGGTAGCGTGCCTCAGCCCACGAGTTGAACGATTCCGCGTCGGCAAACACGAGATCCCAGGCTTTAGCAGGATCAAGCAGTAACAGGCGCTGGGTCTGGTCAGCCTTCGAGAGATGGACAACCAGAACAGCAGAGTTTCCGGTCAGGCTAATGTCGGTGAACACATGGACCTTCTCTGATGCCGGAAGGTGGCTATCTCGCATAGCCGCTTCGGCAATGGGTTCGTAGAGTCGATGCAGAAACTGTGCAGTGACTTCATGGGCGTTGGAGGGGCCCAAGAGCCGTGGATTTGGTTTTTCACCAAACAGGTTTTCGGTCAGATAGGTCGCGGCTTCCCAGGTCGGCATCACTCCGGAGGTGACCAGGGCTTCGCAAAGATAGGCGATCCAATTCCGGCTCGCAGTACGTGTGCGGACCGCAGTCGTTTTCTTGGCCATGGATGGCAACCCTTTCATCGTCGTAGTCTGTCTGAGGCCGTGCGGCAAACGCGGCGGCGGTGGTATTTGCTGAAATGAAAAAAAGTATATCGGTGAGGGGAAACTCGGTCAACGAATTGCGAAGAATGCGCTAGGCGGCAGTAGAGTCTTGCCGGGAATGGTCGGCGTATTGTTCGTGGATGCGGCGGAGGTCTTCGGGGCTAGACAGGAACAAGTCGAGCAAGTCGGGATCGAAGTGCTTCCCGCGTTCTTTAATCATCAAGTCACGGGCGTGTTCGAAGTCAAACGCCGGCTTATACACCCGGGCCGTGGTCAGGGCATCGAAGTTGTCGGCGATAGAGGCAATGCGCCCCTCGATGGGAATTCCCTCGCCTTTCAATTTGCGAGGGTAGCCGGTGCCGTCGTAGCGTTCGTGATGAGTCCAGGCGATGAGAGCAGCCACTTTGAGCAGCTCTGAGTCCGATCCCGAGAGAATCTTATAGCCGATTTCGGCGTGCTGGGAGATGACGTCGAACTCTGCAGCCGTAAACTTTCCTGGTTTGAGTAGCACATGATCGGGGGTGCCGATTTTTCCGATGTCATGCATCGGGCTTGCGGTGCGAATCAGGTCAACCCGCTCAGGGGCCAGGCCTGCCTTGCGTCCCAGCAATTCGCAATAATGGCTCATCCGCTGGATATGTTGGGCGGTAGAGCTGTCACGGAATTCGGCGGCAATAGCCAATCGTTCGATAGTTTCTTCCCGAGAGAGGCGGAGTTCTTTCTCGCTGCGCTCCAACCACTCAAGGGCCTGCTGCAAGGCCATCGTTCTGGTCCTGACGATTTCTTCAAGATTATCCCGATGCAAACGGTTTTCCATTTCCAACCGGCGGCGGCGCAAGGCATTGGCGACGTCAATGAGCACTTCGTTTGATTCGAAGGGCTTGACGATATACCCGAAGGCTCCCATGTCGAGAGCTGCATTAGCCAGTACCGAGCTATCGAGGCCGGTGACCATGATGGCAGCAATATGCGGACGGTCCACGAGTAGATTCCGGACGAGATCCATGCCGGATTCCCCGGGCATGTTTACATCGCACAGCATTAAGGCGAAGGGCTGTTCATCCATCCGCTGCCGGGCTTCACGCGCGTCGGCCGCAAGTGTGACCGTATAGCCGTGAGTTTGGAGCATGTAGCCAAGCAGACGGCGAATCGGTTCTTCATCGTCGACTACCAGAATATTCCGGTTTTCAAGGAGGGCTTGTTGTGTATCCCGATCAGGCAAAGTAGGCATGGAGTATATTGTGAGATCTAGGTTGAGAGACTGGTGTTGTGTCGAACCATTATCGGTTTATTTTGTCGACTCTTGAGAGTCATCTGAACTGCCCGAGAATCTGCACCTTTTATGCCAATGGATCGTGTGGGAGAGGTGGCGATTCCAGGACTCTGGATTCTCGGATGTCTTTGGCAGAAGGTCATTTGAATCATCTATCCCAGCAAGTCGATCGTGCATTTCAGGATCGAACACCTTCCCGTAATCGGGCTAGCGGCCGAGCGGTGGTTCGGCTTCTGAGTTGTACAGAATGTGTCTATTGCATAGGCGTATTTCGTACATTTAAGAGGGTTGGATGAGTAGAAATTGATCATGAACAGTCGATGCGAGCTGGTTTGCGCTTTGGCCAGGGCTCCACTATAATCCCGCTCTCACTTTTGGAGACGAGAAGGGGAACATGCGATGAGTGCGGTAGCCGGATTAGTACGATTTGATGGGAGACGGAAAGACCAGCATCGGCCGGTCAAAGTGACGAGAAATTTCACCAAGCATGCCGAAGGCTCTGTCCTCATTGAAATGGGGGATACCAAGGTCATTTGTACGGCGTCGATCGAAGAGAAAGTACCCCCGTTTCTCAAAGGAAAAGGCAGCGGATGGGTGACGGCTGAATATTCCATGCTTCCCCGTGCGACCCATGAGCGGACTTCTCGGGAAGCGGTGAAGGGGAAGCAGGGTGGAAGAACCCTTGAGATCCAGCGGTTAGTTGGACGAGCATTGCGGTCGGTGACCGACATGACGCAAATGGGCGAGCGGAGTATCTGGATCGACTGCGATGTGATTCAGGCCGACGGGGGAACGAGAACCGCGTCGATTACCGGGGCGTTTATTGCGCTGGCAGATGCGTTCACCGTGTTGAAGAAGAAGGATTTGATCAAGCGCCTTCCGCTGACTGACTATCTGGCGGCGATTAGCGTCGGTAAAGTCGGTGGGGAAGTCATGGTGGACTTGGCTTATACCGAAGACTCAATGGCCGAAGTGGATATGAATCTCGTGATGACCGGACGAGGTCGGTATGTCGAGGTTCAAGGAACTGCGGAAAAAACTCCCTTTGCCAAGCAGGATATGGACGAATTTCTGAATCTTGGCTGGCAGACTATTCAGCGTCTCACCGCTATTCAAAAAGAACTTATTGGATCATTGGATTAACAGACTGCTGTGATTTCAGAAGTCGTTCTCGCGACGAGAAACAGGCACAAAGTCGAAGAATTGGCTGCCTTGCTTGGAGATCTGGGCATTCGGATTCGCACGCTGGCTGATTTTCCGCACGCACCTGAGGTTGAAGAAGACGGTGCGACTTGTGAGGCCAATGCCATCAAGAAGGCCTGCGAGATCGCCAGGGCGACGGGGCTGACGGCCGTGGCCGACGATACTGGGTTGGAAGTGGATGCACTGAATGGCAGGCCTGGCGTCTATGCAGCCCGCTATGCGGGGGAGCACGCAACCTACGAAGACAATTGTCGCAAGCTGATTCAGGAACTCGAGGGTGTGCCGCGCGAACGACGGACCGCTCGATTTATCACGGTAGCAGCCATCGCCGTGCCGGGAGAGCCCGTTCAGGTGACGCAGGGGGTTTTAAACGGGTATATTACGGACAAGGCCAGCGGATCAAAAGGGTTTGGATATGATCCGGTCTTCTATGTGCCGGAGTTGAAGGCGACATTAGCGGAGATTTCTGCTGAGCAGAAGAATCGCATCAGTCATCGCGCAAAGGCGTTTCTGCAAGCCAAGGAACTCCTTCGTGCACGGCAGTCTGAAAGTACCGTCGGGGCGTAGCGCAGCCCGGTAGCGCGCCTGCTTTGGGATCACAGAACGGGGGATTGCTGAAGGCCTTGATAGGCGCGGCAATCCCCTTTGTATATGCGGTGTCTAGCCTCTCGCCTCTTTGTTTCTCTTTGTTCCTCTCCCCCTTGATTCAGCCGGGTTTGTGTATCCCGCTAACACTGTATTAACACCTGGCAGTAAATTATTTTCCTCCTCGTATTCCCTGTGAAATGAGGGGGGGGCTCAAGGAAACGCACCCCAGCCAAAATGAAGACTTCTTGTCCTAGCCATGCACAAACGCCTCCCCATATCAAGAACGGGGCCTTATTATTCGCGCCAGGAACAAGCCCCCGGCCTTCGCATTTCAAAACTTCTGAAACAGGGTACCCGCGGAAAAAGGAATCCACGACGCCAAGCCATTCATCTACGCCGCTATGGAGAGCAGGGCGGGGTCTCGGTATTCAAACGTCCTATCAATCCAGATCCCTCCATAATGTTCCTTGCTTTTTCCACACGTAAAGACCATGTTCCAGTGGCGAACAGGCCATGGTCTGTGGTTTGAAAGGAGCGGCAACGAGCATGAACTTCCTCCGGCCCTATGTGATAGTGGGGTTCTCTCTCCTGATTGCGTCATGTGGCAGTGGAGGAGGAGACAGCCCCACACCTTCCCCACCGGCAGCCTCGACAGGCTTTACCCAAACGTATACGGCTTCGGCCACAGCGGGGGAGATCCTGACCTATACGATTGACACGCAGAACAAAACCTACTCGTACAAAATTATTTACAGTGCCTATGGACTTACTAATGCCACTGGAAACGGGACGCTCGTTACCAATTCTGACGGCTCCTATTCTCCGTCCAACGCGCCCAGCACGAAAGTGTACGCGATTCAAAACGGCCTCTTGATTGGAACCGTTAATCTCACCCTTAACAATGTCCCGAGGATCGTGCCCATCCTGGGAATGGCACAACCAATTGCTTCTCCAGCCGCCTTAGCAGGGATGTATAATTTTGTGGGCATTCAATGCGCGGGGCAAACGTTCGGGGTGTATACGGGGTGCATCTCGTCCTACGGGACGGTGCAAATTCCTACCGCGGGTACGACCTACACCTCGTGCCCGTCAGCCAACATCGCAACCCTCCTTGGGCTGGGCCCCTGTAGCCCCCTTTCGACCGGCACCCTCAGCTTATTGGGAAATGGAGTGTGGCAGGCCATCAGGACCGGCTCGGTCAACACTAACTACTTCCTCGCTTTTGCGGCACCCAACGGTCAGAACGTGCTGCTCTTGGATCTGAATGATCCAGGGGGATACGGCTATGGCTTCATCGTTATGTCCACGCAAGCGGGGTACGTGCAAAACTTGGTGGATGGCACATGGTTTTTTCAAACGACCGCAGGAACGGCAGGTTCTCTCACTGTGGCAGGGACGCAAATAGCTAGTTCTTTGGGGCCTAACGTTTCGGCCACCTTTGATTCCCCATGGATGGGCGCGGTCTCCATATCTAACGGCGGATTGGCCCTGCTCGCAGGAACAGGCGCTTACGCGTATATCAATCCGGGATTCCCTGGTTTTCTAGAGTTGGGCATAAAGAAGTAGACGCGCGGTTACCGGTGTGGCCACTCCCGCGGCGGCACCTGTTTGGATTGCCCACAGACCCAGGTGGTCGCTGTATCAAGCGCAGTTCGGCGACCGAGTCATCCATCGTCTTCTGCATTAGCGCCTTTCTGTGTTCATGCGGCGCTCCCATTCTTTATTGAAGTTCTCTAACCCTGGCTTATCTAAAAATCTCAGATACGGATACGTTTCAGCTCCAACGAGTTTAGTCATTGAAATACGGATAGGATGTTTCTCGCCTTTATCAAGAACTTGATTCTCGATGAGCTTAAAACATTCATATGCCATAAGATCCGCTGACTGTAGTGGGACAGTATCCTTTCCACTGAATGCCCATCCTCCTAGATGGGTTACATGACGCAGCTTCTCGTTAGCATAAGTAGCGTGGAACATTTTATCGACTTGACCATGGCCTTTGGTTCCAGCTTCAAAAACCCAATTAATTGGCTGTTTGTGCCGTCTAGATGGCCGATTGCACCATTGACTTACCCCGACTAGACAGTTGTAGGCCAGAAAGCCGTACACGCCGCCGATTTTATCTTTAATGTCGCTAGGAATAAATTTCTCGAACTCTTCTTTTATTACCATGGCACCCACAGCCATTTTAGTCCGGCGGTTTATGATCGGCTGTAGTTGTTGCAGTAATGCTATGCGACGTGTCGGATTCCACTTCTCGAACTCGCCACGGAAGTTTTCCAGGTCAGCTCTACGCATACTATGTAGGCCAAACTTCTTGAGGATACTCGTCCACTCATTATTGAAGAGTTCCCATTGTGCAACATTGCTCAAATAGCCTGCGACAACGGCGACACGGGTAGTATCATCTGTGCCGCTGTCATCACAATATACGGTCAGCATCGCCATAATGTTGCTTGGCTCTAAGGACAGACTGCACTGCAAATGGGCAAATGCATCATATCGGCTATCCGTTTTGGAGTCTTGGTATCTCGTCGTATGGATCTTGCGCGAGCGAGAAAGAAGGCGTGAGCATCAACAGCACAAACACCCACGCTATTAGGACTGCGACCCGAGCGTGAAAACCAGGGTTCATCGAGGCCATAGTGGAGATCCCTTTCTCAGTACAAGTTCTGGCTTGGTGGCTGACCTCCGCTTGCGCCGTTCAAAGTCCCTGAGAAAGCTAGACCGGTGGCTGAGGCGAGTCAAGCGGAGTTCTCTGTGATGTGAGAAAGTCCTCTGACCGGCGCAGAGGTGTTTTGTGATTTGACAGCTTCCCTCACGTTGAGGTACTTTGTTTCTGCGGCGAATAGCCGTAACGCCTCAGTCGTGTAAAGGGGCTGACAGCCTCGGAGGTCCGAAAGACTTTCACCGACGCGCAAGGTAAGCCGACAGCTAGGCCGAGCGAGACGTGACTCAGGGCGGGAAATCTTCCCGCTAACTTACTGGTCACCTCCTCGGCCTTTTTATTTGTCCGATGGGTGGCCACAACCAGGAGCCACGCCATGCCGGACAAACTCCAAAATCCTCCTTCCGTAGTTCTCCGACTCAAAGATGTTCAACGCCATCTTTCCCTCAGTCGCAGCGCGATCTATGCGCGCATTGCCGACAACGATTTTCCCTCCGCAATTCAATTAGGCCCCCGCGCTATTGGTTGGCTCCAAGCAGACGTTGATGCGTGGCTTGAGAGTCGTACACGGCAGAGTCGCAACGCGGAGGTGCCGCGATGACGATCACCGACTTCTTGAGTCGGTTGGAAGTGGTCAAAGATCGTGGCGATGGCCGATATTCGGCGCGGTGTCCTGCACACCAAGATCAAGACCCCTCATTATCCGTGCGCGATGGCGAAAAGGGCGTGCTGCTTCACTGTTGGGCTGGGTGCGACCTGAGTGCCATTGCGAACAAGCTCGGCATCGAAATCAAAGATCTTTTCCATAACAGCCAGCCCGATCCTCGTCAGCGCCGAGAGGCGATACAACGCCGCGCTAAGGAACGGGCTGCACAGAGAGCGGTAGACAAGGCCAAAGGGCGAAACACCGACCTGTTAAAGCACGCGGAGTACCTCGTTCAATCAGCTCGCGGCATGACCATTGACACATGGACCTCGGCCCAATTGGACAAACGGCTGAATTGCTTGGCTGATGCCTATGCCGTGCTCTGGGGGGAGCATCATGAGCAACATTGAAGTAATGGACCACGCCGCGGCCCAGTTCACGATAGCGAAGGCGTTGGAAGGGACGGCATCTCTCGATGAGGCCGAACTAGACCGGCTCGCACTGATGCCCCCGATTGAATACGGGCAAGCTCGAAAGCCTGTAGCCGATCAACTAGGAATCGCCGTGGGGTATCTCGACGCGGCGGTGACAGCTAGGAAAAAGGAATTGACCCCCGCGGCGAACGTGGGGAGCGGGAAGCCGCTTGAGATGCCGACGATTGTGCCCGCGGAACACCCTGTTGATGGTGCCCAACTCCTGCAAACGTTAATAGACATCTTGGGCAAGTATCTGGTGCTGCCAGCCCATGCCGCGGTTGCGATTGCGTTGTGGATCATTCGAGCATGGTGTGACGACGCCTTCAGTATCAGCCCCCGGCTTGCGATCCTCTCTCCCGTGAAGCGGTGCGGGAAGACGACGCTGCTCGAAATAGTCGCCAAGCTGCTTCCGCGCCCTCTTCCGACTTCCAATGTAACCGCCTCGGTCATTTTTCGGGTCATCGAAAAGCATCACCCCTCGTTGTTGATCGACGAAGCCGATTCCTTCATGCGCGAGAATGAGGAGTTGCGCGGCATTGTTAATTCAGGCCATCGGCGCGATTCTGCCTCGGTCCTCCGTAATGTCGGAGACGATCACGAACCGCGGAGCTTTAGTACCTGGAGTCCGATGGTCATTGCCGCAATCGGTACACTCCCCGATACGATTGAAGATCGCTCCATCATGGTGTCAATGCGACGCAAGCAGCCGGGAGAAACGGTGCAGGGCATTCGCTGGAACAGTCGGCACGGGGAATCGGTCAAGGCCCACCTTCAGACGGTAGCCCGCGCACTAGCCCGATGGAGCTTTGACCATACTCGTAGGCTCAAGGACATTGACCCGGCGATTCCCCACGGGCTCCATGACCGGGCGGCGGATAATTGGAGTCCGCTGTTGACGATTGCGAACGCCATAGGGGGAACGTGGATCGAACAGGCGAACGCTGCCGCGGTTGCATTGTCCACGGGAGAGACGAAAATGGAACCACGCGGAATAGAACTTCTCCGCGATCTTGCGGGATTGTTCAAAGCCGATGCCCGTGAACGTTTCCCCTCACAGGGGCTCTGTGATGCCTTGGCCCTGTTGGAGGAACGCCCGTGGGGGGACTATCGACGCGGGAAGCCGATCACCTCGGCACAGCTTGCGAAGCTTCTGAAGGATTTTGGGATTTCGTCCCAAGGCCTTCGAACAGATGCGGGGGTCCTCCGTGGATACTATCGGGAGGCGTTTGATGACGCCTTTGCTCGCTACCTTCCTACAAAACCATCCTCAGACTGCTACACTGCTACAACCAGCTCCCAGGGCGGCGAAAACCCTCTTTTAGAAGCGCTACACACTCCGTCTTGTAGCACTCTGCAAACCCCCCTCAACCCCGCTCCTAGAGCGACTTGTAGCACTGTAGCAGTTCAAAACCTCAAAATTGAGTTGGAAGAGGTGATTGATGTTCGTTGAAACGTCAACGCCGCTGACTATTCGCCGCTCCTCTGGCGATCTTCGCCTTGCCCCTGGCTATCCGGTGGACCTTCCCGACGAGGAAGCCCTGAGACTCATATCAAAGGCTCACGGCAAAGTACGAGCGATTCCACCAATCGTCATTGAACCGGCGGCGACGAATCCCAGGCCGATCTATTGGGAAGCCGTGGATGGTCGAATTGTAGGCCCGGCAGTGCCGGAATGCCTGGCAAGAGTCGGCGATGAGTTTTGGATCGTGACGACCTTCGCGGATCACCTGAGCTGGATACGGTCTGACCGGTTGCGATCACGAAAAGCATTCCTGGAGCAACGGGAAGTCCGAGAAATCGAACACGTTCCTACATTCTGAAAAAGAGAGAAACAGAATGCCGTTTGAACAGGGGCGAACAAAAACAGGCGGGCGAAAAGTCGGCGCTACCAATAGGTTCACGGGCGCATTCAGAGAAGCTATTCAGGTGGTTTACTTGCGCCTTGGCGGACACGACGCCTTTCTAGCGTGGGCGAAGGAGAACCAAACTGAGTACTACAAGATAGCCTCTCGATTGATTCCCGCTGAAGTGCGGGAGGGTGGAAGCGACAAGGCGATCACGGTGATCGTTCAACGGGAGAGAAGCCTAATTGAGGGAAAGCCAATCCTCACGGACGGACAGACCGATAACTGAACCGATGATACAAGCTCAACCATCACCGATAACCCGCCGTTTGCTCAATATCAAGGAAGTGGCCGACTATACCGGCCTCTCTCCGCACACAATCTACACAATGGTTTCTCAACGACGAATCCCCTTTGTAAAGTTGGGACGGCTGACGAAGTTTGACCGGGAAGAACTCGACAAGTGGATAGCCGGGCACTCCGTGAAAGTGCGCCGATCATTCGCCACCGATGCCCCCTTGAAAGCTGGTAGCTAAAGCACTACCATGTTACCCATGCGGACACGGTTACGAGAATGGCGAGAGAAGCGGGGCTTGAGCCTACGGAAACTGGGCGAATTGTCCGGGGTGCATTATGTCTCCCTGGTGAAGCTAGAAGCCGGAAGGCTGGACCCGCAACTCTCGACCCTTTTGAAGCTGTGTCAGGCATTACGAGTGAGTCTCTCTCAATTGGTGGAAGAGACTAACAAGAAGGGAGGGGCATCGCATGGGGCTGACACGGCGAAAGGATAGTTTCTACGTGGAGTTTCACGTCTTCGATGACGGGAAGCATCTTCGCCTTGCTCCGCCAGGGACGGGGAAGCTGAAACGCTGGAAGGTGGGCTCTCGTAACCAGCGTAGCGCGAAGGACCAAGAGGCGGTGATTAAAACAAGGCTGTTGGCCGGGCAAATGTTGAGCCCCTCGGCTGAACGGGCGCAGGCGGTCACGTTTCGAGAATGGGCCGAGACGTATCTGAGCCTTGAGGAAGTCCGGCAGTTGACCACCTATGCAGATCGGAAATTGAAGGTGGGGCATCTCGTGGAGTACTTCGGGGATCGTCCCTTACTGTCGATCACCCCGGAAGATGTGGCGGCATATCGGGCGCAGCGGATGTGTTATCCGATGACGACATGTGAAGGGTGTCAGAAGTTGATCGGGCGGGCAATCTGTCCGGGGTGCGGATGGAAACGTCTTGATAGCCCGGTCCCGGCATCGGTTCAAACGGTGAATCACGATCACACAGCCCTGACCCATATGTTCAATGTTGCCAAGAGTACACGGTTCAAGTTGGTGCTGGATAACCCCGCGTCCCATGTCGAGAAGCCAGACCCGAAGAACGAACGGGACCGGATCGCCAGTGTTGAGGAATGGGCGAAACTCACGGCCACGGCGGCACCCCATCTCCTTCGCTACTTGACTGTGGCCTATGCCGTCGGACCACGGAAAGGGGAGTTGCTCAAGCTGGAATGGCCGGACGTGGATATGCGCCGGAAGGAGTTCATGCTTCGGAAGACCAAGAATGGGGACACGCGGGTAGTCCCCATGACCCCGGACGTGTTTGAGACGTTCATCGAGTTGCACAAAGAGCGACGCCTAGACACGCCACGAGTGTTTCTGTATAACGGAAGACCGTGGAAGAATCCTCGAACGGCCTTTGCTGCGGCTTGTCGTCGGGCGGGGATCACGGGTCTTCGGTTGCACGATCTCCGGCACTGTGCAGCTACGAACTTGAGGCGGGCTGGGGTGGATACGATGACGGCCATGAAGATCATCGGACACAAGAGCGAGCAAATGCACCGGCGGTATAATTCGATCAAGTCGGAAGACCTGCACGAGGCCGCTGCGAAGCTTCAGAGGTACAGGGTTAACACGGTAATAACACTTGCTTCTTCAGCGGCATCTGGGCAATGTGTAAGTGATTGTAATTCCAGTGTCGGGGCGTAGCGCAGCCCGGTAGCGCGCCTGCTTTGGGAGCAGGATGTCGGAGGTTCAAATCCTCTCGCCCCGACCAAGCTTCCCTTCCCGCAGTCATCTTCTCTTCCAGACCGGCTCCGCTCAGAGCGTTCGTTACCCCTCAACCTTAATTGTGATCGAAGTGGCGGCCCAATCAGGCACCGGTCCGGCCGGTGTAGGGGGTATGGATTCCGGTGTCACCGCAATATCAGATAGGTTGGATGGATCTGAAAGGGGAGAGAGCCCCGGTTCTGTCGATAACTCTGTACTGACCAGCCCTGGTTGATGGGGGGTCGGATCAGAGATGGCAACGATCCCTCGTGCCGCACGTTTGACAAGGTCTTCTCGAATAGAATCGATGGATTCACCGACTGCGCGGGTGCTGATCTTGCCAGGTGTCTTTGAGGCGCTGGCTTGGAGCTCCTTGATACGCTGGCGAATCATCTGTGCCGTCTCAAGGTCGGTGCTGCTGAAGACGCGCACCGTGTCCATTCCCTTCGGAGGACTGTAGTCCCAATAGAAGCCGGCCCGGTTGGAGTCATGGAGAGAGTCTGGGATCAATACAATTTCCCCGCCTTTGACGAATCCCTCGGGATAGAAGCTAGGCTTGGCGTAATCGTTTGGAAAGAGCAGATTCACGCCTCCCTCTGAATCAACGTCGACGATGGAAATGTAGGCGTCTGCATTGACCTTGACCTGAAGCTGCAGCGTATTTTCAGCGGTGCGCGGCTTTCCTGGTTTCCGGATGCGGTAGCGCGCGGGTTGAGTATCGGCTGCGACGACCGCGATGCCGCGCGTTCCGACTTTTGGTTTGCCCGGTGCCGGGGCGTTGGCCACCCGAAGGTCAATCTTGAGTTGCGATGACGGATTATCCAGAGTCAGCAATTCTGAGGCATGAGCAGAGCGTGAGACCACCATCGCGACTCCTGCAGCCCACCCATCTCTATCGAACGAGCCGACCAGTTGAATGCCATCGGCCGCCAGCAGCTGGATCGTAGAGCCCTGTGTGCTGACCATGTATCGGGGAGCCTGTTCCGGTCCAACCAGTTCAAGATTAGGGATCTGCTTCTGCAACATCTGTTCAATCTGTTTTCGTTGCGATGACGGCACATTGAGGAGGTGGATGGGAATCTTTTCCCCGGCCGATGCCGGCAAGAATGCCACTGCCCTTGAACGGTCCTGAATCTTTTTTCCGGCCGGATGAAGCTTGGCCTGCGCATGCTGGCCGTCGAGGTGCGTGACCGTGGCGATTGCCAGAGCCCAGCCCGGGGTGAAGGCCGTATCGCCTGGAGGATAAATCGCCCATGTTGACCCGGGAGCCGCTCCTAATAAGAGTCCGTTGACCAGCGTGATCGTTCCCGGCGTAGTGGGTTTGACCTCAGCCCAGGCGAGGCGGGAAGGAGGACTGCCGGCCGCACCGAGGAGTGGTCGTTCGAGCAGATCAGGGGGCGCTTCCAGTTGCGGCTCCGGCATGGAGGCGCGTCCGAAATGAGTTTGGATTCGCTTCAACTCAGTCTCGACCCCGCGGAAGATTTCTCGAGGTGTCGCGCCGACAGGGGTGGAGCTCAGGCTCTTCGAGAGCGCATAGGAAAAGAATCCGTGGTAGCGGCCCTCGACCGGGCCATCCAGTGCTTCCTGATGCGAGGCAGCTCCGGTCATGAGCACGAAGTGCGCAGGCAGCAATTGGATGTTGCCCCTCGTCTGAACCTCTTGTTTGGGGGCGGCTTGATAGAGATCGATGCGAGTGTCCTGAGGAACCGAACGGGTGCGAATATCGAGCGAGCGGGTTGCCGTTCCGGAGTGACAGGAATCCAGGACGATGAAGGCATTCTTCGTCGGCAAACGGCCGAAAATGACGTCCAATTCATCGTCAGTAATGTCCGGGATCGTGCCAGTGCGGCCGTCTTGAGGTACCAGCGTTTCATCAAGCTGATCGTCCGGCTCATCGCCGTTGAGGTCGGCGACCTGTGACCCATGGCCGGAATAATGAATATAGACCGTATCCAATGGGCCGGTCTCACTGACGAACTGATTGAGCGCGGCGAGCATCCCGTCTCTGGTCGCCTGCTCATCGGTGAGCAGGCGAATGTTCCCTTCCGGAAATCCCCATCGGCTCACCAGCACCCGCTTCATTGTTTCAATGTCGTTCAGCGAGCCTTGGAGTTTCGGGACGGCGTGGTACTTGTTGATGCCGATCAAGAGTGCTCGTTTTGCCACGCTGGATGGAGGGCCAGGTTGTTGGGCCTCAACCTGGTCATGTACGGTGATGCAGCCGATCGCTATCAGGAGCAGAAGCACGGTCCGAGCGAGGGTGGAATAACACATCGGTCTCACCTGTTGGGTTATCCTGTAAGAAACGCAACGGAGGTTTTCGGCTCGACTATCTAGTCTGTCGTTGAGAATGCAGGCGCGGTTCATGGTGACAGCAACTCGGCCTTGATCACAATATCGGTTCGTCCCCGCAAGGTATCGAGCAGTGCCTTTGTGACGGTAACATCGGCTGCCTCGACGCGGAGGACAAAGCCGTGGTCGGAATCCGGTCCATCGTTGATTCGAGCATGGAGTGAATCGAGCAAGCTGCGGATCTGGCCTTCAGTGGCGGACTCGTGAAAGGTCACTTTGAATCGTGCGGCCGGACTTCCGATCGATCGGGAGGTAATGGGGTCCGATGGAGCAGAGGGCTGTGTGACCCAGAGCAGGAGGCTGAACTGCACCGCGAGGGCCAGTGCGGCTAGTGTCGGAACCCATGGCAGTTGAAGAAGCGAGCGAAACCACTGGTCCAGGCCACTGAGTACGAAATCCTGTGGGACGGCAGAGGTCCGGTGCCGTGCCGTCTCTCGAGCGACCTGGCCCAACACCGAGCGTGATAATTCAACGGTAGGTTTAGGTTGCGTGCGATAGGTTTCCGTAAGATCAAGTTTCATCGCCTTGATCTCGTTCAACTCTTGACGACAGGAAGCACAGCCTTCCAGGTGCTGGAGAATCTGCTGCCGTTCCGGCTCTTTCAAGGTACCGCTCGCAAACCAAGGCAGCAGCCCCACTTCCAGATGGATGTCTGACGGCAGTGTCTCTCGTTCACTCATCTGATCGATTCCTTCTGTCCCAACTGCTCAAGGTGCCGTTTCAGTTGTTGCTTCGCATAGAAGACACGAGTTTTTACGGTATTCGTCGGAATCGAGAGCAGTGTGGCGATGTCCTCATAAGGAAGGTCTTCGTAAAACACGAGCCGCAGGATTTCCTGATGGTCACGTGACAAGGTGGAAAGGGCCTGCTTGGTCAGGGACTCGGTCTGGCTCCGTTGCACTTGGTCGAATGGACTGTCTTCTGATGAAACAAGATCGGCGGCTCCATCCAGGTCGACTTCCCGTTGCGTGCGTGTTGTACGTCGCAACGCATCCAGGGCCTTGTGACGTGCGATGCCGAAAATCCATGTCGACACGCGCGAGCAGCCGGAGAATGTGCCGGCGCCCCGCCAGACCGCCATCATCGTATCCCCCACGATTTCTTCGGCAAGGGCTGAGTTGGACACGAGGGTTGAGATGTATTGGAAAACCCGTGTTTCATAGAGTCGGTACAACCGCTCAAAGGCTGCTTGATTACCGGCCGCAATATCGGCCAGGAGGGCTGGGTCTGCATCATCCTGTGGGTGGGTCGATCTCATGGGCGTCCAAGTTCAAGGGTTGTTGAGCACCGCTGCCTTGGCGCCACTGCTCTAACACATTTGCTCCCGCCCCTCAATAGGACCGGGTTTCATTGACCCTCCTCGACCGCGAGACTACAATGCCATGAACCTTGTCGGCTTCTGTCTCGACAGACGAGACAACAGGGAGGGTAGGGATGATCACCGCGCAGAGACCACGACTTTTCACGATGCGGACGGGGTTGACAATGGGGTTTCTCGGGCCCCTGCTGCTCACCTCCTGTGCCGCCGCTCCCTTTCTCGTGCCGGTGGCTTTCGAGTTTGCCAAGAATCTGTTCCAAACCGGACTTTCGAATTACGGATCGAAGCATCGCGACAATCTCAGTAACCTTGTTAATCGCCTATCGAGCCCCTACATGCAGGGGCTTCCTCCGATGGCGATGGGAGGGCCTGGCATGCCTGGACAACCAGGATTTCCAGGACAGCCAGGAATGCCACAACAGCCCTTTCCCGGTCAGCAAGGTATGCCGGGCCAACCGGGTGGCATCGATCCAAACACGGGAATGCCAATGGGCGGAGCATTTCAGGGGCAGGCCGGTTTCCCCGGTCAGCCGGGACTCTCTCAGCAGCAATATCCTGGACAGCAGACCATTCCCGGTCAGCCTGGTGCGTACGACCCGAACAATCCCTATGCACAACAGCCGAATCAGTACGGTCAGGTTTCTCCCTACGGACAACAGAATAATCCATACGGGCAAGTGTCACCTTACGGCCAGCAGCCGAATCAATATGGCCAGGCCTCTCCCTATGGACAACAGCCCAGTCAGTATGGCCAGGTCCAGCAGTATGGCCAGCAGAATCCCTATGGGACGCCCAACTCCTATGGCCAGCCGGCTAATCCTTATGGAAATCCCTCACCCTATGGAATGCAGAACCCGATGGGTGGAGTTCCGCCACAACAGGGCTACGATCCCAACAATCCCTATGGTTCAGCCGGGATGGGGCAGGGGTATGGTCAGCCGCAAGTTGGCTATGGTCAGCCACAGCAGGGCTACGATCCCAATAATCCAAATGGGTCAGCTGGAATGGGGCAAGGGTATGGTCAGCCGCAGACCGGCTATGGCCAACCACAAGCGGGATATGGTCAAGCACAGCCTGGATTTGGAGTTCCTTCCCCCTATGGTCAGCCACAACAACAGCAAAGCTATGGCGGCTATGGACCCGGCGGCCAGCAACCATATGGAGGCCAGCCCTACGGAGGAGCGGGGATCTATCCCCGGTCGGTCGGGACCGAACCGATCGCGGTCGAAGTGGCAATGATCAGGCAGAAGCATACGGACAAAGGCAAGGAAGTGGTGTTGATGAACGATGGCGAAATTCTCAGGGACGGAGGTGCGAATGCGGAGGCCGGCGACCGCTTCAAGATCGTTGTGCGGACCAATTGTGATTGCTATCTGTACATGACCTCCATTGATGGCTCCGGTTGGGCCGATCCCATTGTCCCGGCCGCCGGCAGTAAGACGCCGAATCCCGTGAAAAAGGATCAAGAGTACGCGTTCCCCGAAGGCGCGCAGTGGTACACGCTCGATCAGGTCAAAGGGATCGAATCATTTTTCGTCGTGGCCTCCGCCAGCCGGCGCGCTGATTTGGAAGAAAGCTTCGCCCAGTTGGCCGCGGAGCCGCGTCCTGCCGCGAAAATTGTGGCTCGAGTCGAGGAGCCCCCGGTCATCCCGCGAGGTGTCGGGTCAGTCACTTCCCGCGGCATTCTCAAGGTCCACGACGAAACCGGGGCGACGCTGCAAGTCACGCCCCTCGCCTATGCCGCATCGCAGTCCGGGCAGGATGTCACCGTCACTCGATGGTTCAAACACGAATAAAGGCAAACACGATGGTACCGAGCACACCGTTCCTCCAGACAGGAGTCTTTGCAGGCCTCATGCTTGTGGCTGCGGTGAGTACCGCCCAAGTCTTTCCCCCGCGGCAGACCCAACCGGTACAGCCGCCGATGCCGGCACCGAGTCAACCCGGACAGATGCCTGGCCAGCCAGGCATGCCGCAACAGTTTGGCGGGCAACCGGCAAGCTTCTCCAAAACGATTCCCTTTACAGCGATCATCGGAGACCCGACGAAATCGTTTATCCAACTGGGGAACATGCGGAGTCCGTTCGACACGAACTTTTCCTTGGGACGGGGGCTGGCCGGTCGTCTCGCGTTGGAAAAGTATACCCATGAGTCAGGGAACGGGCAGAAGTCCTACATTCATGTGAGCGGCGTATCGAATCCTCCTCTTGTGACGACGGAGGGAGTAGAACTTCGATTCCAGTTCATGTTTCCGGTCATCCAGTTCAAGACCTATTATAAGGACTACTCAGGCGAGGGCGACTCCGCCCTCACCGATCTGGTGGCGGAAAAGGTCCTTGTCGATGTCTTTCTGACGCCGACGACCGATCAGCGAGGCTATCCGACCTACCATTCCCTCCGTATTGCCGTGACGGGCTCCGTGAAAGAAGCGGAGAAATGCACGCACTTCTTCGACGTCATCTTTCCGGTGAATATTTGCAAGGCCGCAGCGGAATACTTCAAGCAGATGCAGCCGGCGTTGGAGAACAGCATGCGTGAGTTGCTGCTCCAGCCCCAAACCAGAATGCAGTTTGACCAGCAAGTCTTTCAGTTTGTGCGCGCCGAATTGCTGGCGAACGCCGGCGTGAACCCCATGAGTCCCGCCCAGGTCCAGATTCTTCAATCAAGCTTCCAGGGAACGGACTATCGGGTGAACTACGTGCCGCGCTAGGGCCGCGACCATGGCTTGACCAGATACGTGATCCGAGCCCTTCAGGTAACGCGAAGTGCTCTGGACCGTCGCGTCTCACCCGAGACAACCGGAGCCCCGGCGGCGCGTCGGCCAATAGGCTTCCCGGACGATCTCTTCACCGGTTTCTGAGGGTAGACCAGAAATGAGTTTCCATGAAACCCATTGTGGGCGATCTGCTCGAGCGCGTGCATTCGCGCAGATGAGCCCCTCGGCCTGTGAGCGACACAATGTCATCCAGCATCCCATCCGATCTCGTTCCCTGACCTCATGCGTGATGAAGCGTCCATTTCTGGATACCGGAGATCCCGACCGACGATATTCGGGTTTGTGGTAGCGGCCTGTAATGAGAAAAACCAATGTTGGTACTCGGCGCCACTGGCCGTGGTGCGGGACGACTTCAGGCCGTTCAGGCCACAAGCGCACTGCGACTGATTTGGGCAGACTGCCTGAGTGATCGGTTCCTGAACATATTGTCCGTTCGCGGTGTGAATCCCGGTGAGCCCGGTCCAGATCACTCATGCACAGTTCCAGGGGCCAGACTTCGCCGTTTAGGATCTGATTCGGTCGTAGCACACACCGTCGGAATAAATTGAGCGCCGACACTGGGATGTAGGCAGTCCCGGAACACCGCGGAGACTCCACGCCCTTCAAACGCATGAATTGTCAGAATGCGAAAAGGAGCACCCCCATGTATCGTTTCTTCTGCACAAGATTGGTGAGCATTGTCTTGGGTGGGATTGTGTTCAGTCCACTTCCGCCGGCTTATGCCATGGAGCCTGGTAACAATCAGGAATTCACATTGGAGAAACCCGTCTACGTGTTCTCCCCGAGAGGAGTGCAAGTGCAACTTTTGCCGGGCTCCTATCGGATGGCTCCCTTGGCGGACAGCGTGCAGGTCACTTCAATCGACAAGAATAGGCGATCAGTCGAGTTAGCCGTCACCCTGGATACCCATGAACAGAATCTGTCGGAACCCATGGCCGTCTCAGTGCAGGGATTGTCTGAGAGCGATTCATCGGACCGGCATATCCTGGCGTTATTTCTGCCGGGCGGGCTGGTGTATGAGGTAACAGGCAGCTACAGCGGTATCCGATCTCGAGACGTCGATCCGCATTCCCTGATTTCAGATCCAACGGAGATCCTCCTGGAAAAGGCCGTGCATTTTCTTGGTCCTGATGGAAATGACTTGGTCGTGCAACCGGGCATCTACTCCGTCAAAGGTGAGAAACAAGGGATTCGTCTAACGACACCGGTGCCGGCTAATAGCTTCCTACTGGAAGCTCGTCCGGACAAGAAGAGCGGCTCGCTGGAGGTTCCAGTGGCCTTGTCGCTGCCGGGTAATGCAGAAGATGAAGCCGATCTACATTATCTTGTTCTGATGGATCCTCAAGGCGACAGTCTCCACGCGGTGGGAACGTACAGCGGTATCCGTCAACGGGGCCCTTTTGACGGAATAGCCAGTGGGGCGAGCAAGACGCTGAATGCTGCCAAGAGTACAGTCAATCGAGTCGGGCAGGGAGCCCAGCGCACGACCCAACAAATCGGCGCCGGCCTTCAGAAGACCGGGCAGGATGTCGGGCGGTTGGCTCAAAAAGCCGCATTGGACGCAAAGCAACAGGCCGAGTGGGTTGCGAGGCAGGCTGCTCAAGGCGCCCTCATTGCGGCGCAAGCAGCATGCAAAGCCGGGTTCACGGCTGCTCGGATCACCTCAGAATTACACGCCAGAATCTTAGGACCCGTCATGCAAGCCTTAGCCAAATCCCTAGCGCTCGATAAGACGCAAGCGGCGCTTCGCCAGGCCATTGAGGTGATTAAGCGACAGCAAGGCCCGGCCATCCAACATGCGATGAACGCGGGCCTGATTTTGACCGAGCCGAATAATATTCGAACGGTCAACCAACTGATGGACCCCAATCACATGTGCGAGCAACCGGCCGCCACGGTTCAAAACACCTTTCAAAGCATGATCGGTGCGCCGATACGCGCCGCGTTAACCGAATCGCAAAATGCCGCGACGTCTCAAGTTCGTACCCGGGGCTCGGTGGCCTCGGCCAGCATCGGCCTCGGAGGAAATTTGGCAAAAGGGGTTGGGGGAGAACTCGGAGTCAGTCATGCATTCGATTTTCTGAACAAGTCCCATTGGTATTTGGACCTGGCTGCCATGCTGAAATCGAACGTGGGCGGCGGTGGCGGCGTATCGATCGGCATTTACCCGAAAGTGAATCCGGATGAAGTCGGAGGGTGGTTTCTCGGGGTCGGCGTGGGATTTCCTTTTCCTCATCCAAAACTGGCAAAGTCGGTGGAG
>JABFSU010000022.1 GCA_013140455.1 Nitrospira sp.
GTTAATTAAGCTGCGAGTGCCAGTTCTTGATTGGCAGTTACATTTTCCCGGAGGATTTACGAGACCCCGAGAGCTCGACATGCACCGCTGACTTTAGTATCCCCGTCGAAACCGGTCGCCCCCTTTCTTCGCTACAAGGTTCCGGCCAAAATTCAGGGTGAGATGCTTCTTCAGCCTCGCTCACCCTAAGCTTTCTTAAGAGATGCTCATCATACCGCACAGGTCAAGGGGATGCCAGGGCCGCGTGAAATGACTCCCACCCTCCTCTCGACGATGATTACCATAGCTCCGCGACGCGGAAGGGTTTATGCTGACGAGCGAATGGAAACACACTCGCCAGGTTACGACGTCAAGACCACCGGCCACCGCGTGGGAACGGCAACCTTTCAGATTCGGACCCTGCTGGATCAGCGGCAGTTCTCAGATCCTGACGGCTCGGCTGAACGGGCAGGCATTTCCGCAACCTCCTGGCCGAACTTCGGCACGGTCTGGCCGGCCGGGCTGGCGCTGGCAGAAGAGATGAGCCGGTTCCCCGTCGAAGGCAAACGCATCCTGGAAGTCGGGTGCGGCATCGGCCTTCCGAGTCTCGTCCTGCAACAACGCGGCGCCGATATCACCGCGACTGACTACCATCCGCTGGCGGAAGAGTTCTTACGGCACAACACCGATCTGAATGGCCTCGCGCCAATCCCATTTTTCAAAGCGGCGTGGATGGAGCCACAGCTCGATAGCGGGCGATTCGATCTGATTATCGGCAGCGACCTGCTCTACGAGCAGGACCATCCCGCCTTACTCGCCGGCTTCCTCGCAGCCCATGCCAGCCCGGCCTGCCAAGTGCTCCTGGTCGACCCAGGCCGCAGCCAGTGCAGCCAGTTCAGCAGCCTCATGGCCGCTCAAGGCTACGCGCGCACCGAGTCGCGTCTCCGCCTACCGGAGAGAAATACGCCATTCTTCCCCGGACGCCTCTTCAGCTTCGTCCGCGCCCACGCATAGTCGATAGTAATTCTTCCGGTTCGCGACGCGGCTTTGCGATTTCGGTCGAACCGCTACGCACTCTTGAATCGCGTCACCTTCGCAAAGACAATCGCGGCCAAGGGCAGCGCTAATCCTAACAGCAATTGCACAATGAGCAATGAACCGAGGTGACTATAGTCGGCGGGCGTTTGGATGGCGCCTGTTGCTTGGTCATGCACCTCACGCGTAACCACGTAGACATCGTTCAAATACTTGGTCCCGAGCTGGCTCAACGACAGCGCTAGGTTCGTGAATGAGGCCATGACGGCAAAGAAGGTGGCTTTCAAATTTGCCGGCGCTGAGTTGGCAATCCACGCCAGCATCGGAATCATGGAAATCTGGCCGAGCGGGGATTCCAACGCCGTATCGATCAACGCAATAAAGCGCGCATCGACGAATCCGCCTGTCATCCGTGCGGTCCATTCGTGCAAACCGTAATACATACTCACGACCGGCAGCGTCAGCACCGTCCCGATCACCGTCAGAAAACCCACTACATAGGCGATGGATCGCTCGGCCATGAAGCGCCGGAACACGAACATGCCGGCCAGCGTCAACGTACTCCCGATCAGCGAGAGGATCGACAGAAACTGCTGATCGAACTTCAGGTGATCGATCATCCACCAGGTCGCACCGGGACCGGTGCCGGGAATCGCCCGGAAGATGAAAACCACCACTGCGGTCCCCACCAGCGTCAAGCGCTTGTCCGGTTCCAACTCACGCACCAGTCTGGCCATGAGGAACAACACGATCGCCATGGAGCCGACGAAGACGATTTCTTCACTGTAGGAAGATCCGCCGAATCCGACCGATACCGTAAATAGTGCGAATACCAGGCTCCCGCCGAGAATCCACCAGTTGGGTTTCGTCGCGTCACTGCCATCGCCCCGGACATTCACCATCTCCTCAACCTGCGCGCGCGAGAACCCCTGCTGAATCAGCGCGGCCTTATGCCGTCGCTGCAGCATCCAGGCGACGCCCACGCCTAGCACTGACACGAAGGGAATCGCCAATGCCATCAGATACACCTGCTTATACAGCCGAACCAGCTCCGCCTGCGGCAACCCTTCCGTCCCGCTGAACACATAGACGTTGATCATCGCCACTAGAATGCCGCCGCCCACAATGGCCACCCGCCCGAGCGTCTGCATCGTCGTATGCATGAGCTTCCGCGTCGGCTCGTCGAACTGCTGACCCTTCTCATCGACACGCGGCACTGCCTCGACGGTCATCGCGTCTGCGACTGCATCCTGAATCACGTAGCCCACCGGCGCAAGCAACGTGCTCATGACAAACCAGACTTCCGCCGATAAGACCGCCGTCATCGCCTCACGATTGCCGATCAGTGCGGCCATGATCCCCAGACTCACCGCCAGCAAACCCGCCCCGAGACCGACGAGCCAGCTTTTCCAGCGCCACAAGAGATCCACCGTATGCCCGATGGGCATCTTGAGTGCCCAGGGAATGCCGGCCCAGAATCCAAGCGCCGCCAGGAATGAGGCCGAGAGGCCCAGATAATCTTTCACGAAGAACGTGCCGACAATTCCGGTCAGACCGGAGATACCGTACGCCATGTAGACCATGAGCGGCGGAAGATACGACAGCCGCATCTCACGGCCCAGGGAAAGAATGTTGCGATCAATCCACTCGTAAAAGCCGGTCAATTTCATGAGGTCCCTTCACAGCACCGTCGTCTCCTGTTTCGCCCGATCGGCTGCGCGCCACAAATACCAGGCCGCCGCTGTTCGATACGGCTTCCATCGCTCGCCATAACACAACACCTCTTTCGGCGTCGGCATCGTGCGGCGGCAATAGGCGATGCGAAACCCATTACGCACACCGAAGTCATCAACCGGCAGGACATCCGGCCGGCCCAGCTGGAAGATCAGCAGCATCTCGACCGTCCAGCGACCGATCCCTCGCACCTCGACAAGCCGTTCGACGATCGCGTCATCGTCGAGCGTCTTGATCTCACGGCCCGTCGGGACCGTCCCATTGAGTGTCTTGGCCGCTAGATCGCGCAGTGCCAGAACCTTTGCGCCTGAAAAGCCCGCACCACGAATGGCATCGGCATGGGCCGTGAGCAGTTCGGCAGGGCGGGGAAACCGTCGGCCGGGAAAGAGCGCGATGAACCGCTTCAGAATACTTTCGGCCGCTTTTTCATGGAGCTGTTGAAACGCGATCGCCCGGGCCAGTGACTCAAACGGAGTGCGCCGAACTTTCGGGATCAAGGCGAATGGCCCCACCTCGCGGATCAACCGGCGCATCACCGGATCCACCCTGGCCAAGTGTCGAGTTTGCGGAGAATATTTCATCCTAGACCAAGCACCTGCCTCGTAGACAGTGCTACAGGATGCTCAAACAGGTTGTCCAGCAAGGCCGCAGCGAGCGAAGAGGCAAGACGTACTCACTGCTGTACGTTGAGCCTCTGAGCGATGCGAGAACGCCGCTGGCGGCCTGTTTCAGCATCCTGCTAGTGCGGCGCGATCGCATCCGCCTCGATCTCGACCAACATATCCGGATCGATCAATCGCTTCACTTCCACCATCGTCGTCGCAGGCCTGATACTTCCAAACACTTCCCCATGCGCCCGGCCGACTTCCTGCCATTGATCGATGTTGGCCATATAAATTCTGGTCCGCACCACATCGGCCAGCGACACCCCGGCTTGGCGCAACGCCGCCTCGATGGTCTTGAACGTCTGAATCGTCTGCGCATAGGGATCGCCTTTGCCCACCAGGCCGCCGGGCGTCATCGCCGTCGTCCCCGACACCTGCACATGGGCACCGACACGCACGGCGCGTGAATACCCGATCGTGGCTTCCCAGGGACCGCCGGTGGAAACATTCTGCCGTGCCATGCTCACTCCTTTGTTTGATTGTCATTAGGTCAGGGGAATGCGGTTCTTGTTCTGTGCGAGCCACGCCTCAAACGTCAGGAGGGCGGGATTGAAGCTGCGCGCGATGGATGGGTTTCGCGGACCACAGAACGCCTCGTTAAAGTCGTGCTTGAACTGAAACATGTTACCCAGATCATCGGCGCCGGGAAACCCGAACCCCCGATACTGCTCAGGGGTCACCGCGTTGTATCGCACCGGTTGACCGAAGGCCTTGGTCATAGCGGCCGCCATCTCAGTTCCGGTCAAGTGTTCGCCGGCAATCGCCACCGCCTTGCCGATATACTCACGGCCCTTCTTGAAAATCCCGAACGCGCACTTGCCGATGTCTTCTGCCGCAATACAAGGCAACTTCTTATCGCCCATTGGAAGCGTAAAGGCCAGCATGCCATCCGGTCCCTTTTTCGGACCCATCCCGAACGAAATCATATTGTCCCAATAGAACGACGTGAGGAGAAACGTGGTCGGCACGCCGAGCTTCGTAAACTCCTGATCGGCTTCTCCCTTCGCATCGAAATGCGGGACCTTATACTTGCCCATCAGCGTAGGCATACGGTTGTCTGTCAGCGGCACCCACTTGCGTGTGTCCTCTAATGTCGACCAGACGGCATGTTGCACACCCGCCTTCTTGGCCGCAGCCGCCTGTGCCTTCACCTGGGCATACTCTTTTTCCGGCGAGAAATGCTCCCAGAAATTCGTCAGGCAGAATACGCCATAGGATCCGGCAAAGGCGCGCGCCAGGCTGTCCGCATCGTCGAGATTCGCCGCCACGACTTCGGCTCCGAGCTTCGCCAACGCCTTGGCCTTCTCAGAATTCACATCGCGCGTGATGGCGCGGGCGACGAATCCGCTGCCGGGGTCGTTCACGATCGCCCGCACGAGCCCGCCGCCCTGCGCACCGGTCGCACCAACCACCGCGATGATTTTCTTATCGGCCATGATTCACCTCCTAGACCACAAAGGGGACAGCCACCAACCGGAAGGGTGGCAGTCCCCATTACATCACGATGCCGCCGCCTGCCTGGATCGTCTGCCCCGTTATCCATCGGGCCTGCTCGCTCACGAGGAAGGCCACCACCTCAGCAATGTCCTCCGGCCGGCCCAATCGCTTGAACGGCGACAGCTGTATCCCCATCTGCCGATAGGGCTCAGTCAAAATTCCCGTATCGGTGAAACCAGGCGCCACCGTATTCACGGTGATCCCGCGCGTGGCCAGTTCCTGAGCGATGCCCTGCGTGAATTGTTCGAGCGCGCCCCGGCTTCCGAGATACGCTGTGGCTCCGTAGTAGTGGAGCTTCGTCCCGGCACTGGAAATATTCACGATGCGCCCGTGATCGCGCATCATCTTCGCCGCTTCCTGCATCGCAAAGTAAGGGCCCTTCGCATGCAAGGCCATCTGCGCATCGAAGTCCGCTTCGGTGGTGTCGAGGAAGGATTTCGGCGCGAACTTCCCGGCATTGTTGACGAGAATGTCCACACGACTGAATTGGGCGACTGTGGCCACAACCAACCGTCGCGCGTCGGCCACCACACTCATGTCGGCTTGCACCGCAACTGCTTTTCCGCCCGTGCCCTGAATGCCCGCGACCACCGCCTGCGCTTTGCTCTCGCTCCGGAGATAGTTCACCACGACGATCGCCCCGTCCGCCGCAAGCCGCACTGCAACGGCCTGCCCGATTCCGCTCGACGCGCCGGTGACGATCGCCACCTTTCCATTCAGGGAGGTCATCGACTCGCTCTCTCACACCAACGGGGACGGAAGGGAATGGCCCCACTGTCCTGAAAAGGTGATCTCGGTCAGCGGCTTCCGTTCTCTCGGTTTCAACTCCCGCTGTTGCAGATAGTCGAGCAGGACGCTCAGCTCGCCGGGGTAGCCCACCGCAATCATGGCAACCGGCTCGTAGCCGGACGGAATCTTGAGGTCGGCCCGCGCCTTCTCGATGTCGAAACCCGCCATGGGATGCGCGACGAGCCCGAGCGCGCTCACTTGCAACAGGAGATTCTCCGTCGCCAGCCCGACATCGTGGAAGGCATGGCGATTCGGTCGGCCATCCTCCTCAAAATCCATACGCGCCACAGACAGAATCAGCACCGGAGCGCGATAGGCCCACTTGCGATTGCCTTCCAACAGACAGGCCAATAGCCGGTCATAGTCCGCCGGTTCCTGTTTAGTCGCCACGACGAATCGCCAAGGCTGCTCATTACTGGACGACGGCGCCCAGCGGGCCGCTTCAAGGAGCGTGAGCAGCATATCCGGCCCCACCGGCTGCTCTGAAAACGCGCGCGGACTCCAGCGCCGTTTCAGAAGGTCATGGATGGGGGATTGCGTTTCAGCCGGTTTATCCATCACGCTATCCTTTGCGAGGTTCAGTCTTGCGGTCCATCTCGGGCGACCATCCGCCGCCCAACGCTTTATACAACTGAACAACGGACACAACGTGCAGACGGCGCGTTCCGGTCAAGGCCAGCTCGGCCTCGAATAGATTTCTTCTGGATACCAACACATCGAGATAGTTGGCCAGGCCGCCTTTGTAGCGCAGCTCCGCCAACTTCAGTGCTGATTGCAACGCCGCGACTTGCTGCATCTGGGCTTCACTCTGCACCCGTGTCGTGCGCACCGCGACGAGCGAGTCCTCCACTTCACGAAACGCCGTGAGGACCGTCTTCTCATACTGGGCCAATGCTTGCTTCGCCTGCGCCTCGATCGCTTCTTGCTGAAACCCGAGCACCGGCCCACTCAACAGCGGCGCCGCAAACCCCATCCCTCCGACCCCGAAGGAAGCCGGATCGGTAAACAACTTCGAGAGTTGAGGACTCGCGGCACCGAGCACCCCAGTCAGAGAGATCTTCGGAAATCGTTCGGCCTTCGCCGCGCCGATACGGGCGGTGGCCGCCGCCAGTTGCTGTTCCGCTTCGAGCAGATCTGGTCGTCGCTGAAGCAGATCGGAAGGGAGCCCGGCAGGAACCGCCGGCGGCACCATCTGATCATTCAATAACCGGCCGCGTGGAATAGCAAACGGTTTTCGGCCGAGCAGCACACTCAATTGATTTTCCGCCTGCACCATCTGCCGCTCGAGTTCTGCCGCCCGCGCCGCCGCGTTGGCTCGCTCCGCTTCAAATTGATCGGTATCCAATCGGGAGGTCATCCCCTGCTTGAGCCGGGCCTGGGCGATGCGCACCGATTCTTCCCATGAATGCAGGGTCCGCTTGGCAATATCGAGCTGGTCGTCGAACTGCAGCAGGTTGAAGTAGCTCTCGGCTACGCCGCTCACGAGCTGCAGGACCACCGCGCGCCGGTTTTCCTCTTTTGAGAGTAGATCCGCACGAGCCGCTTCGTTGGATCGACGGATGCGTCCCCAGATATCGAGTTCCCAGGAGAGATTGCCTTGCAGATAGTAGTTGAACGGGTTCGCGAATCCGGGGAAGAGAAAGATCGTTTTGCGGCCGAGGTTCGGCGCATTCCCTGACGCGGCGATCCCCGGCAGAAAATCGGACTTGGCGATCAGCGCCCGGGCTTGAAACTCTTCGACGGTGGCCACGGCCTTTTGCAGATCCTTATTTTCAACCAGCGCCATCTTGATCAGCGCCTGCAGCTGGTCGTCTTTCAACAGCTCCCACCAGGGCAGATTGGCCAGCGATGGCGCATCGGCCGGAGATTCCGCCATCCGAAAGGTATCGCCCGCATCCGTCTTGGGCCGCTCATAATCCGGTCCCACCGCGCAAGAGGCGAACAGCAACGAGAGTCCTAGAGCCAATGGCTTACGCATGATGGGACTCATCCTCCGATGAAGACAGCATAGGGGGTTCCTCAATGATGGCTTCTCCGGATGTCCGGCGCTGGGTCAACCGGCGGGTCACCACGTAGAACAACGGCACGAAGAAGATCGCCAGGAAGGTCGCCGCGAGCATGCCGCCCATGACACCCGTGCCGATCGACTGACGGCTCGACGCACCGGCCCCGCGCGCCACAACCAGGGGAACCATCCCGAAGATGAACGCCATCGAGGTCATGATAATGGGACGGAACCTGAGTTTCGCCGCTTCCATCGCCGCCTCGATCAACGGGCGGCCTGCTTCATAGCGCGTATTGGCGAACTCGACGATCAGAATTGCGTTCTTCGCCGAAAGACCGATCAAGGTCACCAGCCCGATCTGGAAATAAATGTCGTTTTCAAATCCGCGCAGGAACACGGCGGTGAGCGCGCCGAAGATCGCAAAGGGCACAGCCAAAATCACAGCAAAGGGGACAACCCAGCTCTCGAACTGCGCGGCCAATACGAGAAACACCATCAAGAGCCCGACGGCGAAGACGACGCCGGACTGGCCTCCCACCCGTCGCTCCTGAAACGAAATATTGCTGTAGTCGATCGAGTATCCCTGCGGCACCAGGATCTCTTTGCCGACCCGATCCAGCGCTTCGAGGGCCTGCCCCGAGCTGAAACCAGGAGCCGCTGCACCCAGAACCAGCGCCGTATTGTAGCCGTTGAAGTGATTCACCGGATCCGGCCCGCTCTGATACTCCGTCGTCACGACCGTATCGAGCGTGATCATGTTCGTGCCCTGCGGAGTTTGTGCGCGCACGTAGATTTTCGACAAATCTTGGGGAGTGGCCCGGTATTCCGCTTCGGCTTCGGTCTGCACATGATAGACGCGGCCGAATTTCACGAAGTCGTTGATATAGAAATTGCCGAAGTAGGCCTGCAACGTATCGAAGATGTCTGAGATCGGAATCCCCAGGGCCTTCGCCCGTTCCCGGTTCACGTTCACATACAGTCGGGGAGAAGAGACACGGAAATTCGTCCCGACCCGGCCGATCGCCGGTTCCTTCTGCGCCCGTTCGACGAACTGCTGGGCCACCGCGGCAAACTTCTTAAAGTCCCCGCTGCCGGGATCTTGCAGCTGCGCGGAGAATCCCCCGACCGCCCCCACGCCTCGGATCGCCGGCGCATTGAATGCCAGGATCAGCGCCTCAGGGATTTTCGCAAACTCCGCATAGGCCGCTCCGACCAGCGCCTTTGCGTGTTGCTGCGGTTCTGGACGGTCGTCCCAGAGCACCAGCGGCACAAACATCGTCGCCGCATTCGGCCCGCGTGTGCCGAAGACAAAGTTCTGGCCGGACAGCGCGTCGGTCGAATGGACCGCCGGATTGGCCTGGAAATAGCGTTCGATCCGTTCGAGCACCGCGTCGGTTCGCTGCTTCGACGCACCGTCAGGCAACTGCGCCACCACAATGAAATAGCCCTGGTCCTCTTCCGGGAGAAAGCTTTTCGGCAAGGCTTTGAAGAGACCGGTCGAGACGACCAGCAGCACACCGAAGAGCAGCATAACGAGAACCGGCCTCGCCAGGAAAGAGCCGACCACACGGGAAAATCCTCGCTGCGTGCGCCCGAAGTTCCGATCGAAGAAGGCCCAGAATCCGCCGCGCGCCTCATGCTGCGGGAGGAGCACCATGGCGCACAAGGCCGGGCTCAGCGTCAGCGCCACAAACCCCGACACGGTTACCGAGATGGCGATCGTGGCGGCAAATTGTTTGTAGAGCGCGCCGGTGATTCCGCCGACAAATCCGACCGGTACGAAAACCGACACCAACACCAGCACGATCGCAATGATCGGGGAGGTCACTTCGCTCATGGCTCGCTTGGCGGCGACCTTCGCCGACACCCGGTCCTCGCGCATGTGGCGCTCGACGTTTTCGACGACGACAATCGCATCGTCCACCACGATCCCGATGGCCAGGACCATCCCGAAGAGCGTGATGGTGTTGATGGAGAAGCCCAGCGCATAGAGTCCGATGAAGGTGCCGATCAACGACACCGGCACGGCGACGGTCGGAATGATCGTGGCGCGCCAGCTCTGGAGAAACACATACACGACCAGCACCACGAGGACCATGGCTTCCGCCAGTGTCTTCACCACCTCCTTGATCGAGACCTCGATGAACCGCGTGGTGTCATAGGGGATGTCGTAGGACACGCCGGGCGGAAAGTTCTTGGCCAGCTCATCCATCTGCGCGCGGGCGCGACGGATCGTATCGAGTGCGTTGGCCCCCGGCGAGAGAAAGGTCAGGATGAAGGTCGTGGGGGTGCTGTTCCAGCGACCCTCCAGCGAATAGGATTGCGCGCCCAGCTCGATGCGCGCGACATCCTTGAGCCGCACCGTGGAGCCGTCAGGCAGGGCCCGCACGATCAGTTCCTCGAAATCCTTCACATCGGTCAGCCGGCCTTTCGAGATGATCGGAATCGTCAGTTCGGTGCCTTTCGGAGCCGGTTCCCGCCCGATGGTCCCGGCAGGATAATCGCGATTCTGCTCACGGATGATCGCGGCAATGTCGCTCGGGATCAAGCCCAGCTTCGCCATCTGCGGCGGATTGAGAATGATCCGCATGCTGTAATTCTGCTGGCCGAACACCAACGCATCGCCCACGCCTTTGACCCGCTTGAGATCGTCGACCACGCGCAGCGTCGCATAATTCGAGAGAAACACGGCGTCATGGCGGGGATCGGTGGACTTCAGCACGATGACCGCCACGAGGTCGGGAGACATCTTCTTGACGGACACGCCCTGGCGGATGACTTCCGTCGGCAGCTGTGGCTCCGCCAGCTTTTCACGGTTCTGGGTTTGCACCTGGGCAATGTCGGGATCCGTCCCGATCTCAAAAGTCAGCTTGATGGTCACATGACCATCGTTGCTGCTGGTCGACTCGAAATAGAGCAGATTGTCGATGCCGGGAAGGGTGACCTCAATCGGGCGGGCGACCGCTTCGGCGGCCACCTCCGCGCTGGCCCCTGGATAGTCGGCATCGATCTGGACGACCGGCGGCGTGATTTCAGGAAACTGCGCGACCGGCAGGAACTGCAGGGCGAGCAGGCCCATCACGACAATGACGATGGACACCACCGACGCAAGGATCGGCCGGTCGATAAAGACGTGCGACGTCACAATTTATCCTTGTTTGGGAGTGGGGGGAACGGGGTCCGTCTCCGGCGCCGCCGTCGATTTCCACGGCACCGCCTTGACAGGCGCGCCAGGACCGATGGTCATCAGTCCGTTGACTACGACACGATCTCCGGCTTTCAACCCGCCGTCGATCATCCACTGGTCGCCCTTCCATGTGGACGCGACGACATCACGAATCTGGACTTTTTCGTCCGGGCTTACCACATACACAAAGGGGCCCTGCGGGCCCTGCAGTACGGCACGCTGCGGGATCAAAATCGCGTCCGTCTTGGTATCTCCCGTAAAGCGCACCTTCACGAACTGGCCCGGCAGCAGGGAGCGATCCGGATTGGGAAAGGTGATCCGAGTCTGGCGGGAACCAGTTTCGCTTCGCAACCCCGGCTCAAGCAGATCCAGCACGCCCTCATGGGGATAGGCCGCGTCATCCATCATCGTGAGGCGGCCCCGCAGTTGATAGACGCCCGGATGGTGAATTTTCTTCGACTCGATGTCGCGCCGTCGCTTCAGAATAAAGCTCTCCGGCACATTCACCACCACGAACATCGGATCGACGCGATGGACCACTGTCAGCAAATCGGTTTGCGCCGACACGAGACGTCCCTCGTAGTAACGACTCCGTTCGATCAAGCCGCTGATGGGCGCCGTAATGAGCGTGTTGTCCAAATCGAATTGGGACTTGATGAGATCCGCCTTGGCACCCTGGAGGGCGGCTTTCGCCGAGAGCTCTTGCGCCACGGCATCATCGACATCTTTCTGGCTCACGGCTTGTTCGGCAAGCAGCGGCTTCACCCGCTCCAAATCCTGATTGGCCTGCACCAGCTTGGCTTCCGCCTGGGCAATCTTCGCTTTCGCGCTGGCGGCGGCAGCCTGAAACGGCACCGGATCGATCTGATACAGCCGGTCGCCTTTCTTGACGTCCCGTCCTTCAGGGTAGAGCACCGCCTTGAGCAACCCGGTGACCTGGGAACGGATTTCAACCGGACGGGAGGCTTCCGCCTGGCCGATGAATTCCGGTTCATCCGGAATTGTCTGGGTCGTCACCGTGATGATTTCAACCTGGGTGACCGGCGGAGCCGGCGCTGAACCGGCGTCCTGCTTGCAACCAGGCAGGGTTGCCAGGACACACGAGAGAACAATCGCCATCCTTACGTGTTGTTGATGTGACATCAGTAGAGGTCTGGTTTCTATCGGCAAAGACAAGTGGCTCATCATGGATACGTTCTCCTGCACTCCTGACACAATCGACGCAATCTTAGTGGGCTGATGACCTGCTTAGCAAGGCTCCTTAGTACGCCATAGACCGGCAATCGGGCACTCACTGACTCAAGGATTTCTTTGCGGTACGATCCGATCGAGTGGATCGGCCCGCCGACATAATGTCCTCCAAGATAGACCGGGAACAACACCCGACCGCCAGCAGTTCCGCCCCTTCCTGCCACATCCTGCTCAAAAGCCGCTTCCCTTCCTGCTCGATGAATGTGACACCCGTCAGATCCACGACCAGGGAACCGGTGATCGACTCCTTGCTGTCCCGCCAGACCCGCTCGAGTTCATCCACCCAAGGCCCGGCCAATCGTCCTTCCAGCAGGAGTGTCGTCGAGTCCCCTGTCTTGTGCGGTGTGATCTTCAACATGTCATCTTCCTCACATCCCCATGCCCAAGACCACAGCCGGACCAGCCCCATAATCGAGACCCACGGCTGTTCCACTGCGCCGCCGCCAGGCTTCGATCCCGCCGGCCAGCGGCCAGACACGCATGAATCCCCGCTTGTGCAAAAGCAGTGTGCCCTGGGCGCTCGCGACATCGTTCGGGCATCCGCAATACAGCACCACATCGCGATGACGCGGCAGTTCATGATGGCGGCGAATCAATTCGTCCAACGACATCAGCACCGCGCTCGCCTGCGGCCGCACATCGATCAGCAGGGGAGGCTCATCCGTCCGGAGTTTTTCCGTCAGTTGCTCGACAGTGATCCGGGGTACGTCGCGGAGCTGCCGACGACGTACTACAGCTTTGTGTGCAATGTAGAGGACGAGGATGCCAAGGGCCACACCAGTGGCAGCCGGTGCGACCTGCTCCGTATAGGCGACGGCCTGTTCAATCTGACCGCTGAAGAGATAACCGATCCCCAGGCCGGTCAACGCCCAGATCACCGCGCCAAGACCGTCGTAAAGCAGAAAAAGCGGAGCTCCCAACCCGACGATGCCGGCCAGGGGCGGCGCAATCGTGCTCAACCCGGGAATGAACTTGGCCGCCACCAGCGAATGAGGACCGTGCTTGATAAAAAAATCCTCCGTCCGTCTCACGCAGGAGTCCGGTTCCAGGGCAATGCGGCAAAGCACATCGAGCACTCGACGACCCTGGTGCCGGCCTAACTCGAACCAGATCCAATCCGCCGCGAGCGCAGCGGACACCGTCACTCCGAGCGCGACCCAGAGATTCACGTACCCGGTTCCGGCCAGGACTCCGGCCGCGACCAGGACCGGGAGAGCCGGCAACGGCAAGCCGATCTGCTCGACGAACACGACGACAAATAACATCAATGGTCCGTACTCTGTCAAAAATTGAATGGTCTCGTTCATGACGTTCCTACCATCGGTGTATTCAGGACTGCGGTCCTCACGCTCACTTCTTTTTTCAGGCTCTGCGATCCCTTACTGAACCCGATAGATTGGCAAGGGCCGTTCCGTCCATTTCTTTGTCGATAAAGTAATACAACTCATTGTAATAGATTGTTATTTCTCATTTGACCGGGCAACGGCCGATGAGGTGCCGAAACCCTGCGAGCCGATATTTCGGCACTCGCCGAAGTCTCGGCACTTCTCATGGATTGACGGCTCTGTCGAGAGGTTGGATCTGCTAACGAAGTTCAACTCTGGCGGGAGATCCCCAGCTTCTGCATCTTGGATTGGAGCGTCGTGCGCTTCATACCGAGCTTGGCTGCGGCCCCGGAGGAACCTCCGATAACCCAGCCGGTGTCACTGAGAGCTTTCAGAATATGTTCTCGCTCCGCCTGCTCAAGCGTCGTGGTCACGGACTGCGTCGTATGGTTCTGCGTCCGTTTCAGCTCGGCAATCGGAACGGATAGATCCGGCCCCTGGGTCAGAATCACCGCTCGCTCGATAAAGTTTTCAAGCTCCCGCACGTTGCCCGGCCAAGAGTACTGCTGCAGAGCTTTCATCGCCTCGGCGGGAATCGTCTCAATGCGCTTCTTCATGCGCAGCGCGAATTTCTGGGCGAAGTGCCGGACGAGCGCCGGAATGTCTTCCGCCCGTTCACGGAGAGGCGGCACGGTGACCGGAAACACGTTGATCCGGTAGTACAGGTCGCTGCGGAATTCCTTGTCTTCCACCAGCTGCGCCAGATCGCGATTCGTGGCAGAGATCACCCGGACATTGACGCGAATGGTGCGTGTACTTCCCAGCCGTTCGAATTCCTGCTCTTGCAGCACCCGGAGCAGCTTCACCTGCAACTCCAGGGGGATTTCACCCACTTCGTCGAGGAAGAGCGTGCCGCGGTCGGCCAATTCAAACCGGCCGATCTTCGTGGCGATCGCTCCCGTGAAGGCCCCTTTTTCATGGCCGAAGAGTTCGCTTTCGAGCAGACCTGTTGGAATGGCCGCACAGTTGAGCTTGACGAAGGTCCGTTCCCGCCGGTCGCTCAGATTATGGAGCGCCCGCGCGACCAGCTCCTTTCCGCTGCCCGTTTCGCCCAGAATCAGCACCGTGGAATCGGTCGATGCCACCGTCCGGACCTGATTGAGCACCCGTTTCAGCGCCTGACTGTCGCCGACGATTTCTTCGAAGTTGTATCCGGTTTGAATTTCTTGCTCGAGATACAGCTTTTCCTTCGCCAGTTTGTCCTTGAGCGCGGCGATCTCCTGATAGGCCAGTGAATTGGCGACGGCGAGTGCGATCTGCTTGGCCACTTCGCTCAACATCTCTGCATCCGCCTGCGTGAAGGCCTCTTCCTGAAGACTGCCGACGTTCAAAGCCCCGAGCGTCCGATCCCGTAACAGCAAGGGAACACAGCAGGCCGACTTGACCCCTTCGGCCACGAGCCGTTTGGAGACCGTGCTTTCCGACTGATCGAGCTCCTGCCGGTTGAGCACCACCGGTTCTCGCTGCGTGATCGCTGTGGTCGCCGGGCATCCGCACAGTGTGCAGGTGGTTCCTTCTTCGAGAAATCCCTTTTGTCCGGGAAAGTCCAAGGCATACAGCTTCAATTGGTTCCGCTCGGGATCCAGAATGGTCAAACTGATGACGTCCGCCTTCAGCACACGACGAATGCTGGCCGTAATCGAGTCGAAGAGGTCTCGCAGCTCCAGATGGGTCGCGACGGCATTGTTCGTCTCCAGCAGCAGCTGCAGTCGGTCCCGCTCCCGGGCCAATTCCTGACGGGCTTTGAGGACGTAGCCATAGTTCAGTGCGTTCTCGACAGCGATGGCGATCTGCTTGGCCGCCTCCCCCAAGAGCGCGATGTCATCGGCCTCGAACGTCTTTTCGGTCAGACTACTGATCGTCAACACGCCCAGGACATGATCGTGTGAGAGCAGCGGAAAACAGTAGGCCGATTGAATGCCTTCCGCCAGCAGGCGATCGGCGATATCGGAACGAAACCCCTGGAGATCGGCTTTGACATAATAAAACGGTTTGCGTGAGCGGAGGGCGATCCCTGCCGGAGACCCGTCGACCGGAGTCAGCTCTCCTTCGGAAAGAAAACCCTTCGTGAGGTCAAAATTGAGGGCATGAAGCCTGAACTGCTCGTGATCCGGCTCGTACAAGAGCAACGCGGTCCGTTCGTGCGGCATGACGCGACGAAGCGACGTGGCAATCGCCGAGAGCAGTTGTTTGAGATCGAGCGTCGCATTGACCGCATGGTTGATTTCCAGCAACAGGTTCAGCCGATCTCGTTCCCGAACCAGCGCCCGCTGCGACACTTTCGCACTGGCAAAATTGAGCACGTTGTCCACGGCGACGGCAACCTGTTTCGCCACCTGATCGAGAAGAGCCAGATCCTTGGCGCCGAATGCGTGGCGCTCAAGACTTCCGAATCCGATCGCCCCCAGCCGGCACATCGCGGTGGTTAACGGCAGGAGACACACCGATTGGACGCCGATCCCCCGGAGGGCTGTCATGCCTTTCGCGAATCTGGTTTCGTCGGCGAGCGACGGGATGATCAACGGTTGTTGATGGGTCCAAACCCAGCCGGTCGCCGATTCCTCGATCGGCAGTTCAAGTCCATCGAGTCCGGTCGTATGGGGCCGGGCGGCCGCCGTTTCCAGCACATGGACCTTCATCAGATTTTTTGCCGGATCATGGAGGACCAGGCCGATGAAATCGAAGGGCGCCACGGCCGGAAGGCGTTGGGCAAGATCCCGGAACAGGGATGTGAGATCACGGTGAGCCGCGATGGCCTCGGACACTTTCAGCAGGGTGCAGAATCGGGCCTCGTCTGCCTCGGCGGTCTGTGCGGGTGGGCTTTCGTCCATGGCGGCTTAGTATGCCTTCGGTGAAACCGGTTCGCAACGGCAGGGTTGAGACGGCGGGACTCGGTCTGCTCGCACAGCATCAGATGACCCCGAAGAGACACGACAACCCGTTCTCTGCTCGTTGCCCGTCGCAAAGCAAAATGATTGCGGAACCTGATCGACTCGCCTATTCTTGGCCCCCAGGCAATCGACCCGCTCCACCGGCGGACAGGCAAGGATAGGTGCGCTCGTAACATGAAAAAAGCCTTTGAGTACGGCCTCGTGCGGTTTGCTGACCTGCTCTTTCACGCCCTGCCTCGCTCGTGGGCCATCGGATTGGGTGAACAGCTCAGCCTGATCGTCTCGCATGTCATCACAAAACGACGCGATCTCGTGCTGCGCAATCTGGCCCTGGCGTTTCCGGAAAAATCCGAAGCCGAGCGCGCTCAAATTGCCCGGGCGGTCTGGCGCAACCTCGGCAGGCTCGCCGTCGAATTTTCCCGCGTGTCCGACTTTACCGACGGTTCGATCGATCGCCTGGTAGAAATCGAAGGTCGTGAATACGTGGACGCCGCCATTAAGGAGGGCAAGGGCATTGTCGGCCTGACCGCCCACTTCACTAACTGGGAGCTGACCGGCGCGCTGGTGCAACGTGTCTACGGCAACATGACGGTCATCGCCCGCCCGGTCCACAACGCCTCGGTCGATCGTTGGGTCTATGAGAAGCGCACGGCCAGCGGGTTGAATATCATTCTCCCGAAAGACGCCGTGAAAGCCTCGCTCAAATGTCTCAAGAACCGGGGCATCATCGGCATGATGATCGACCAGAGCTTGTCGAGCGGAGGCGTCTTCGTCGAGTTCTTCGGCCGCCCCGCCTCCTCAACGACACTGCCGGCACTGTTGCATATCCGTACCGGCGCGCCGGTCATGTTTGCCTATCTCATCCGTAACGGAGAGCGCTTCCGCCTCGTGTTTGAGCCCGTAGTCTTTCCACCGGTCGAAGATCCCGCTGCACGAATCCAGATCTACACTCAGGTCATGACCACGCAATTCGAACAGGTGATCCGTCGCCACCCTGAAAGCTGGCTCTGGCTGCACAATCGCTGGAAACGGCAACCGGAATAGCCTGCGCGTTGCAGCCCGGATTGCCGTCGGAAGTGAACACCGCCATTGCGACGTTTGCGTTACCCGGTCGGCTCACTATCGAGCTGATGCGCCTTCCGTCCGCCACGAACCAGTGGATGTTCCGGTACCCGGCCCTCGACCATAAGCCTTGCCATATCGACGGCGCGCGCGACGAGTGCTTGCGCCCCTTCGCGAAGTTCCCGGCTGTTCTGCACCTCGCTGACGTTCCGCTCCATGTCCTCCGCACTCCACCCACGCGAATGGGCGATGAACGGGAATTGCGGGAACTGGCAGCCCACTTCGGAAAAGAACGTCATGAGTTGACCGGCCACGCCCTGCACATTGTCCTGCCCGCCCATAATGATGAAGGCCGCGACCTTGTTCTTGAGCAGATGTTTGTTCGCGATGGTTTCCTGATTCTGGATACAGTTCATCCGCTCGACCATCTTGTAATATAAACTGCTGGCATTGCCCCAGCGGATCGGGGTCGCGATCAAGATGACGTCGGCCCAATGCACGAGAGCTTCGTACACGCGGTCGAGCTGGTCCGCCGGATCCATCTGCGTGATCGAGCAGGGCCAGGTGCAGGCAGAGGCCGATTTCGAATAGAACCCTTCGCAGGCGCGAAAGCTCAGCTCGCGGAGCTTGATGCACTGTGTCTCAAGTTGAAGCGCGGTTGTGGCATAGTCCAACGCCACCTCGAGCAACGCATCCGATGTACTGTAGCGCGGATGCTCCTGTGTCATCGACGTGGTGGAGATCCCCACCACGCGGATCGGACCGGGCTGGCGGACGATCGGACGGGCCAGGGGATGAGGCTGGTGTTTCTGCTTCTTTCGTTTCGTCGCCGACGATAAGTCGATATAGAGCCGGCCGTGTTCCATTTTGACGGGATAGGCCGGAACCTGATCTTCCTCGTATCCCGGTTCTCCTTGGCCGGTTTGACGATGGAACTTCCAGTAATGCCAGGGACAGACGACATATTCGCCGTCAAGGGTGCCTTCGCCTAAGGGACCGCCGACATGGTTGCAGGCGCCGGAAATCGCCGCAAACGACCCGTCCTTGTACGTGAGGGCGATCGGCGTCGTGCCGCCCATGACCTCCTGTACCGGTTTCAGCTTCAGCTCTTCGACGCTCCCGATGTCGATCCATCGTTCATCCGGCATCACAGACTCTCCGATAGGCCCTGTGCGGCATTCAAGCCGCCGGCAATCGCCATAGTCAAATGCGGTGGATCTGAGCTGGCCATTCCACTTCGTCGCTCATCACTCGCCCCGCATTGAAATACAGTTCTGTTCGCTACCATCATTCATCTTTTAGAGCGATTTGTGCGATCCATCGCAAAACGGTGGATTCTTTGTGTGCTTGCACTGGCACAGCGCGACCTGCTTCTTCTCAGTCGTCGTAAACTCCATGGGCGTGAACTCCGTGCCCTTGTGAGACCCATCGCAAAACGGTTGGTTCTTCGAGCGTCCACAGCGGCACCAATAGTAGGTGCCCGGCTCCAACGACAAGACCGCGGGTTGCTTGGCTGCGATGACCGGCTTTTCCATGTGTTGTCCCTCCTTGTGAGGTTATAAATAAAGCGGCTTGATCGGCGACACAACCGCCGCCGGATCGTTCTTCCACACTGACTCATCCGCATCGACATATACTTCAACTTCGTTCCCGTCCGGATCGTGCAGATACAAGCTCTGACTCACCGTGTGATCGCTCATGCCATCGATCGTCACACCGGCTTGTTCCAGTTCCTGCTTCGCGGCGCGCAGCTCATCAAGGTTGTCGCCGACCTTGATGCCGATGTGATAGAGCCCGCGCCGGCGGCCTTGCGGAGGACCCGGCGCGTCACCCACCTGGATCAACAGCAACTCGTGGTGCGTGCGACCGGACGTGAGCGCCGCCGCCGCCCCGTTGAAAATCCGTCCGACTTCCTTGAAGCCCAACAGGTCCCGATAGAAGGCCAGCGACCGTTGCAGATCTTTCACATAGAACACGATGTGGCCGAGATAGTGCGCTTTCATCGGTTCACCTCCCGAACGTGATGCCGGCCTTCTGGACCTCCTGATAGGGGAGCAGCCAGACGAGCGACTCGTCGCTCAGATCGCCGACTTGAATGCGATTGCCCCAGGGATCGCGAAAGTCACAGCGGAAACCCGGATGCATCTTCAGCTTGTACTTCTTCGTCAGCTTCCGTCTCACTTCCTTGATCTGTTTGGCATCGCGAACCATCAGACCGAAGTGCTTCACGCGATCCGGTTGCAAGGTGTCCACTTCAAAGATCGCCATAAACTGATGTTCGCCCAGCTTGCACCAGGCGGCCCCTTCACCGCCTCGGAGCATCTTCAGGCCGAATACATCCGAATAAAACTTCACCGCCTTCTTGGCGTCGGTCACTTCGATCACGATATGGTTACAGCCATAGACTTGCACAGCCATCACACACCTGCCTTTCGTTCAGCACGGTCCGTCGCCACCCGCTGGAGCGCCGACACAAACGTCTCCACCGGCTGCGCACCCGAGATCGCATACGTCCCGTTCACGATAAAATAGGGGACGCCGCGAATGCCGAGTTTGTGGCCGGCCGCTTCTTCCACCTTGACCTCCGCTGTGCCTTCGTCGCTCTGGAGAAACTGTTCCACAGCCTCCCTGTTTAATCCGGCTTGCTCGGCGAGTTGGACAAGCATGGCGATCGATCCGATATCCGCTCCTTCCTCGAAATAGCCCCGGAACAGCGCATCGACCACCGCATCTTGGCAACTTTCCCGTTCACCAAGCCAAATCAGCCGGTGCGCGGCAAACGTATTCGGCGTCCGGGCGATCTTCTCGAAGGCAAAGGCAATCCGTTCCGACGCTCCGGCAACCAGCACATGCTCCTCCAGTTGCCGGAATGCCTCCAGGCTCCCGAACTTCGCTTCAAGATAGGCCGTACGGTCCATCCCGCCCTTCGGCATCGTGGGATTCAGTTGAAACGGCCGCCAGGTTGTTGTGATGTCGCCCCCGACCTGGCTCAGAGCCTGTTCCAGACGACGCTTCCCGACATAGCACCAGGGACAGACGACGTCGGAATAGACCTCGATGTGAAGCATCGTCTCCGTCACGATAAATGCCCCATCTTGCCGGCCTGATAGTCCTGCACCGCCTGCGTCAATTCGGCCTTCGTATTCATCACGAAGGGACCATAGCGGGCGATCGGTTCATCGATCGGCGTGCCGCTCATGACTAACAGTCGGCTGTCTGCCTGTGCATCGATCAGAACCTGCGAGCCGCTCCGCTCAGTGACGATGAGTTCGGCTTCACCGGCTTCACGCGACCCGTTCACCGACACACGGCCTTGCAGCACAAAGATCGAGCTGTTGTCTCCCTCAGGCACTGTCAACGATGCACGACCTCCCGCTTTCAACTGCACGTCATACAATTGAATCGGCGTAAACGAGCGCGCCGGGCCCTTCTGCCCGAGATACGATCCGGCGATCACCCTCAACGTCCCACGGCCATCCAGATCGACGGCCGGAATATCCGCATTCAGAATCGTCTGGTAGCCGGGCGTCGACATCTTCGAGGCTTTCGGCAGATTCACCCAGAGTTGGATGGCGTGGAGCGTACCGCCCTTCTTCGCAAATGCCTTCTCGTGAAATTCCTCGTGGACGATGCCGGACGCCGCCGTCATCCATTGCACATCGCCGGGACCAATGACGCCGCCGCTGCCGGTCGAGTCGCGATGGGCCAGCACGCCTTCATACACGATCGTGACCGTTTCAAACCCGCGATGCGGATGTTCTCCCACGCCGCGTGGATGGTCCGTCGGCGGAAAGTACTGCGGCCCCGCATAATCGAGCATGAGAAACGGATCGACCGCTCGATCGAGGTCATTACTCGGGAAGAGATTTCTCACTGGAAATCCATCACCGACCATGTGTGCAGATCCCGGCTGATAGACACCGAGTACGTTCTTTGTGGTTGTCGTGTCTGTGGCCATAATGTCCTCCTTTGCTTATGCCATCCCTCGTAGCGCGTCGGTAAGCGTCACCGTGCCCCGAATAAGCTGCTCAGGATGTTCATATCCGATTGCGCCCTTGGCGAATGCTGCGTACATCTCTTCGAATAAGGTGGCCGCTTCCGTGGAGAAGCCGAACGACGTGAACGTCGGCACCACCGCGCTGAGCGGTGCAAATTGTGTGGACACCGATTTCCCTAGAATCAGGCCCAGGGCTGCGGCTACCTCCTCAGGGCTGTATTCCTCGGGACCCGCGAGCTCCACAACCTGCTTGCCCCTGCCGCCCGCCATTAACCGTTCGGCTCCCGTGCGGCCGATATCCCTGGTTGAGATCATCGGTACCTTCGCCGTCGGAGTGATGAAGGTCGGCAGCAGACCTTGGCCCTTTGCCATGCCGATTCCAGGCGCCCAGTTCTCCATGAAAGAGCAGGGGCGCAAGACCGTCATGTTCTTCGCGACAGCCCCCAGCACCTGTTCCCCATAACGAACGGCCCGGATCGGCCCCGTGCCTTCCGCAATATGGCCGCCGATCGACGACAGGAAGACGACATGCGGAATCCCGCTGGCCTTCACCGCCTGCGCAGCCTGATCCATGCGTTGCCGTTGTTCAACCAGCCAAGCCGTCGCGCCATAGTTCGGCGGGACCAGCAGATAGACGCCGGTTGCGCCCGTCAGGGCTTTGGTCATCGCAGGGACATCCTCCAGCAACGCCACGGCGACGTCTGCGCCCTTCGTTTTCCATGCGGCACCCTTCTCCGCTGAACGCACGACGACGCGCACGGGTTGCTTACGCGCCAGCAAGGTCTCCGCGACCACCGCTCCTGTATGTCCTGTAGCGCCAAGTACGACAAACATTGCGCTCTCCTTTCGCGTTTGCGTCAGAACCGTTCGGCCAGCTTCCCGTCAACCGACCACTTGCCGCCTCCTGTGACCAGCAGCGCAGCCGCAATTCCAATCACTAACAGATGATACTCGTATCCTTCACCCTGTTGCTGCCCGAACCAGTTCATGAAAAACCCGTTGGGAAGATGGGCCATCGTGATAGCCCCGAGCATGATCACGATGAGAGACCCGGCGCTGAACCTCGTCAGAAATCCACTCAACAGTCCAAGGCTCCCGAAAAACTCTCCGATGATGACCAGGAAGGCGATGATCCAAGGCAAACCCAGCTTCTGGGTAAAAAACCCCAACGTGCCGTCAAAGCCGAATCCGCCATACCAGCCAAGCAGCTTCTGCGCTCCGTGCGGGAACATCACCAACCCCAGCGTGAGCCGCAAGATCAACCCCGCCCATCCGTCATCTGTTTGAAAGAACGCCTTCATATGGCACCCCCATGGTGAGTTTGCTGACCTATCACATCACATCACATCCCGAATATAGTTCTAACTAGTACTAAAGTCAAGTGCGAAGCTACCGCACGGATTAAAGGCCAATTATTCACACTGAATCAGATACTTACGATGCAACGCTGCGCGTCAGGGACCGCGAAAAAGGATATTGCATGTAACTAGAAGAGTGGGCAACCGAAGGCAAGGATCTATTTCCGGTCTTTGATCGCCCGTTCGACCTCGCGTCCGGCTTCGCGAGTTTTGATGGTTTCTCGCCGGTCGTAGAGCTTTTTCCCTTTCGCCAATCCGAGCTCCATCTTCGCACGCCCGCGCTCATTGAAGTACAGGCGGAGAGGGATAAGCGTCAGCCCTTTCTGTTGCGTCTTGCCGAGCAGCTTGTTGATCTCTTTCTTGTGCAGGAGCAGCTTCCGAACCCGCATCGGATCGTGATTCATCATGTTGCCGTGGCTATAGGGGCTGATATGGCAATGGTGCAGAAACACCTCTCCATCGCGCACCGACGCATAGCTGTCTAACAAATTCACGCGCCCATCCCGGAGAGATTTGACCTCGGTGCCTAATAGTACAATCCCGACTTCAAACTTCTCTTCGATAAAGTAGTCGTGATAGGCCTTCCGGTTCGTGACGACGGCTTTGTATTGATCCTCTTTTTCTTTCGACATATCGCTCTTGCTGGGCCGACGCCTTGACCCTCTTCACGCTCCAAGCCTAAGATGGCCTATGGTTGGCTCCGGTCCTCTCGTCTCGTTCGGTACGATCCTCTCCAGCGTGGCCAAACAACTCGGTTTGGAACAGCGGCTCGTCGAGCTGCGCATTCAGCAACAGTGGCCGGCCCTCGTCGGAGAACCGATCGGTTCGCATACCTGGCCTACACAGATCCGCTTTCACAAACTCTACCTACTCGTCGAGAATTCCGTCTGGCTCCAGCAGCTGACGTTTCTCAAACCGGCGCTCCTGGCCAAACTGAATGCCGAGGCCGGATCGGAACTTCTGACGGACATTGTCCTGCGTGTGGGCGAAATCCCCTCACAAAAACCGGAGCCTGCTCCGACGACTCCCACCCCTCAAAAAACCGCTGCGTCCGACAAAGAGCTGGCCGAGTTCGCATCCCATGCCTCTGCCATTCAGGATCCTGGAATCCGCCAGCGCTTTAGAGAGGTGATATCGAATTATCCTTCTCGGACTCCGCTTCCGCCGGAAGAGGATCTGTCACGCGTCCCTTGAACAGCACGCGTGTCGCTGCCGAAAGTGTGCCGGCCTTGGGCATTGGGCCGACCCCCGCTTCCTCCTCCTCATCTTGCAGCAGATAATATCCGCGAACGGACTTGTCGAACTCTTTGGCAACCGTCGCGTCCCCGGCCACATATTTTGCGAGCACCTCGGGATCAGTCCACCCGTCGTCATCGAACACATACACGAGCATGCGCCGATACCGGCTGCCGGCATCGTCCGGCGTGGTGGGACGGATTTTCATGGGGCCGAAATCGTGCGTCTGATGCCCCACCTTTCGAAACCGGTTCAACAGGGTCTCGATCTGATGATCCGTGGTTCCCGGAGGCACGTGCGTCGCGACGAGGTGGCCGTTCTGCGACCCGACACTATAGGGAGGAATCGACCGGTCCGGGCGGCTGAGATACATGCCGCCCCAAATGAGCGCGAACGACCCGACGAAGACCGTGAGCGCCAGCTTGACGACCGTGTCCAACGGCTTCTTGGCCGTGGGACCGGCAGGGGACGTTGAGGAAGGTGCCTGCTCGTGCATGAACGTCTTGTGCGGCGAGACAGGCCGCTGGGCTAGGCCTCCGGTTGGTCCTCGGGGATCGCCTCAACCACTTCGGCTAATCGAGCAACGCCCACAACACGATCATCGTCGCCGTCCAGGTCCAGCACACGCACGCCCTGGGTGTTCCGGCCGACTTCTCGAATGTCGTCGACTTTGCAGCGCAGCAACTTGCCTTTCGCCGCCATCAACATGATTTCGTCGCCTTCGCGCACTTGCAGGAAGCCGACTGCCAGGCCGTTCCGCTCCGTTGTCTTGACGCTGATGATACCTTTTCCGCCGCGACCCTGGACTCGGTAATCGTTCACCGGTGTCCGCTTCCCGTAGCCGCCTTCGGTGACGGTCAGAATCGCCGTCGTCGAATCTGGCGTGATCGTTTCCATCCCGATGACTTCGTCGCCTGCTTCCAGCGTAATACCCTTGACGCCGTGGGCGGTCCTACCCATCGACCGGACATCTTCCTCTTTGAAGCGGATCGTGATGCCCTGTTTCGTGCCCAGGAGCATTTCCCGCGATCCGTCCGTCACATGCACCGCAATGAGCTTATCGCCCTGATCCAGCGAGAGGGCAATAATGCCCCCCTGGCGCGGATTGCTGTAGGCCGACAGTTCCGTCTTCTTAATCACGCCCTGCTTCGTCGCCATGACGACAAAGCGATCGTCGCGATACTCCTTCACGGGCATCGTGGCCGTCACTTTTTCATCTTTCGACAATGCCAGCAAATTCACCAGCGCCTTGCCCTTTGCCCCACGGCTGGCTTCAGGAATCTCGTGGACTTTGAGCCAGAACACTTTCCCCGCATCGGTGAAGAAGAGCAGGGAGTCGTGCGTCGACGCCGTGAACAGCGTCTCGACGAAATCTTCGTCTTTGATCCCCATCCCGATCTTGCCTTTTCCGCCCCGGCGCTGGGCGCGATAGAGCGAGACGGCATTCCGCTTGATATAGCCGGTGTGGGAAATCGTCACCACCACTTCTTCTTCGGCGATCAGATCTTCGAGACTAATCTCCGCTTCCTCTTTGACGATCTGGGTCCGCCGCTCGTCTTTATAGGCCTCACGGACTTCCGCAAGCTCGTCCTGAATGATCTTCCGCACCAGGGCCGGGCTCGCCAGGATGGACTTCAGATACTCGATCTGCTTCAGCACGTCTTTGTATTCCTCGATCAACTTCTGGCGCTCCAGCTGCGTAAGGCGCTGCAGCCGCATTTCCAGAATGGCGGAGGCCTGAATCTCGCTCAACCCGAACTGGCTCATCAATCCCGCGCGGGCTTCATCGGGCGACTGTGCCCGCCGGATAAGCGCAATCACCGCATCAAGATTGTCGAGGGCAATCTTCAACCCTTCGAGGATATGCGCGCGCTCCTCGGCCTTCCGGAGTTCGAAGGCGGTCCGGCGAACGATCACTTCGCGCCGGTGATCGAGGAAATGAGACAGAATCTGCTTGAGGTTCAGGACTTCCGGACGGTTGTTGACCAGTGCGAGCATGATCACGCCGAAGGTCGTTTCCAGCTGCGTGTGCTTGAACAAATTGTTCAGGACGATCAGCGGGATTTCGCCCCGCTTAAGTTCAATGACAACACGAACCCCTTCGCGGTCCGACGATTCATCCCGCAGGTCGGCAATGCCCTTGATCCGTTCGTCCTGCACCAGCTCGGCAATCTTCTCGATGAGCTTGGCTTTGTTGACCTGGTACGGCACCTCGGTGACGATCAGCCGTTCACGGTCGGTCCGCTCATCCGACTCCACGTTGACCTTGGCGCGCACTTTCAGCAGCCCGCGGCCGGTCTCGTACGCATCTTTGATCCCGCTCATCCCATAAATAAATCCCGCGGTGGGGAAGTCGGGGCCGGGAATCTTCTTCATCAGTTGAGCGATGGTCACATCGGGGTTCTCGATCAAGAGCAACAACCCGTCGATGACTTCGCCCAGATTATGCGTGGGAATGTTGGTCGCGTAGCCGACCGCAATACCGCCGGCGCCGTTGATCAGCAGATTCGGGACTCGCGTGGGAAGCACGAGCGGTTCCTGCAGAGATTCGTCGTAGTTGGGGCCGAAATCCACCGTCTCTTTATCGATATCGGCGAGCAGCTCTTCGGCCAGCTTCGTCATGCGCGCTTCGGTGTACCGCATGGCGGCGGCGGAATCGCCGTCCATCGACCCGTAGTTCCCCTGGCCGTCGACCAGCGGATAGCGCATGT
>JABFSU010000035.1 GCA_013140455.1 Nitrospira sp.
TTCTTCACGGTACATAGGTGCCTCGCATTGCGATCTGAGCAGGGTGATTTTATAATGGGACCCAACAAGGAGTGTGATGCATGCCTATCTTCGAATATGTCTGTAGCGAATGTAAACACCGGTTTGAGCTCTTAATCCATAGATCAGATGAAGCCGCTTGTCCGAAATGTCAGGCGACAAGGCTAGAAAAGCAGATCTCTTCGTTCGGGGTCGGCGCGACCGGGGGATGGGCCTCGCCCGGTGCCGGATCCGGTGGGTCCTGCGGGAGCTGCGGCGATCCGCGGGGACCCGGTTCCTGCTCGACAAACTAGGCGGCTCTCATGGAATCAGAGGAACTGCTGCAACGTGCGATCGGGATCATTGGGCAATCTGATCCGATTATTAAGCTTCTTCAGCAAGTAAAAATGGGCAAGATGAAGCCTGAGGATGCGGGGTTGCGGGCCGTCATTGAGGCCTGGCTTGGGACCTACGAGAAGGTGATCAGGACGGAGGGGTTGACCCAAGCGGCGCTCCGGCGAATCGATCCTTCCCCTCGGGTGGCTGTATTGCTTGAGGCTGGTGTCTTGCATGGCGATCAGCCTGCTGTGCGCGAACTCGAAAAGACTTTTTCCCAAGCTTTGGCTCAAGCTCCTGCCGGGTAGCAGGGTTGGCGGTGCCCATGCGCGCAGTTCTCGTCGTCTTGTTCTTACTGTTCTCTGCTCCTGCAAGAGGAGCGGAAGAAGGAGCGGGGATTGGGCCTCTCCAATTCTTGAGCCTGCCGCAGTTTGCTGCCATCATTTCGAAAGACATCCAATTTCTGGATGATGCGCTCTCCATCGAAAATTTTCTGACTGCCTTGGACGGCCAGCCTCCCGATTGGCCTGCAATTTACGGGCACGGCCATCATGATCCCGAACATGATGACCGGCTGTTCGCTCTTAATCGTGAACGTGATGCGAGCCGTGCCGGAAATTCCGCGCTGGCCAATCGGATCGCATTTCGGTGGTCGGGAGAATTGTCTCGATTCGATCCGGAGGTGCAGGGCTTTTCGGTGGCGGTGGGACCCGTATTTACGACGACGCGATGGGGCCAGGTTCGTTTCAAACCGGATGATTTGCCGGGAGGGCTCAAAACGATCCCCCCGGCCGACTCGTCGGATCGATTGCAGCGGGAGCTTGCCGCTGGAAAGACTGTAGAACTTGCCGTCATCATCATCGGTCGACTCATTCCGGAAGAGTCGATCGTCTATGACTTCTCGCATGACCGGGAGGGGCTCGGCCTCATCATGCCTTTTGTCCAGGTTGAGGAGGTGCACTACGTACTTTCTCCGTAGCTCCTAATAATCCTTCTCTCGTTTTTCCCTCACCTCATCGAATTCACCTGCTCATCAGCAATAGTCACAAGTACGTAGCTGATCCGGCATAGGTTAATTTTCTCTCTGTATGAAGAGCCAGCCAGGGTGCGTCACATTGTGGACGTGATCTGAAGGCGTCTACCGTACACCCGCTGTAGGGAATGCCCCTCAGCGGGGTCTGATACTGCAGGATAACGCCTCGATTCATATAGAGATACCGGACGAGCGTCGACGAATGAGACTCGGGGTATTGGTCTTGCTCAACCAACGCGTCACAGGATGAGACCTCGGTTTTATGAAGGAGGTCAGATATGGCGTTAGTCAAGGACGAACAAAACAGTATGTTGTCAAAAATTGCCGAATCAATGTGGCTGCGACCAGGTCGAATCTCTGTTTGTGTGGCCCTCTCACTATGGGCTATGCAGGGACTGTATATCTCTGTTTACGCGGTTTACGCGCATGAGGGGGGAACGCATCCGGTTTCAGGTTCTCCTTCCGCATCGCGACATTCGCTCCTCAAGCCTGTTCGTCCGGTTGATTCGACTTTGCCGGGGGTGAAGGAAGGGGCAACGATCTCGCCAGCTTCTGAGTCTGGCCTGAAGCCTTCGAAGAAGAAGAAAGCCAAAGTGACCATCAAAACGCCAGCGACTGAATCCCAGCGATCATCGGTGATAGAGCAGACGGCGCCGGCACAAACGAAGATGGAAGAGAGTACGAGTGGGACAAAACCAGCGAGTTCCATTCCATTTGGAGCGCCGGCAATGGCTACGATGATGAATGGGTCGGCGGCCATGGCTGCTGCCTCACCAAGTCCTGGATCTGCAATAGCGGCGGCTGCACCCGGTGCATTGGCCAGCTCGGTGGTTGGTGGGCCTTCGACGCCATCCAACAAAAGTATTCAGCGGTTGTCCGCCGGGATTCCAGGACTCACACGGGTGATCTCTACACCCCTTCCTCCTGAAACCATCGCAACGCCGGCTCCTCCGCTCGACCCTCCTACCTCGGGGCTCCCGGCAGCGCCGGCGAACTGGTTCGGTTATCACGTTTTGAATCGTCTGACTTTTGGAGGGACTCCCAATCAACTTAATACGGTGTCTCATATGACAGCGGCTCAGGCAAGAGATTGGGCTACTGGATATATGAAGGAACAGCTCGGCCTCGATCCGGCGCAACCCTGGCCGACGAATCTCCATTCAGCCTCCCTGTTGCCTCCCGCGAATCCTATTGTGGATACGGATACAGATTTGCGCTTGGCGGCCGCTCAGGGCGCCTGGAAGAAAGATGATCCTGAGCCGACGGTACTGAAGCCGGAGCTTCAGCAAGTGCAAGACCATGACCTCATCAGAAAAACTTACAGCCGGCGTCAGTTGCTCGAGAAGATGGTCTATTTTTGGGACAACCATTTCAATACCGACTACCGGTCGCATTTCCGCGGCCAATACGAGGTCTATGAGAATCAAGCTTTTCGGGCTCAGGCCTATGGGCGGTTTGTGGACTTGTTGATTGCGAGCGGGAAGAGCCCGGCCATGATGGTGTATCTGAATACTGATGTGAACAAGAAAGAGAATCCGAACGAGAACTATGCGCGCGAGGTCTTAGAACTTCATACCCTTGGAGTGGATGAGCAGGGACATCCGGCCGGATACACACAAGCGGATATCAATGAGGCTGCCAAAGCATTTACCGGGTGGACCGTGCCGGAAGGTTCGGCGCCTGGTTTTCGATTTGTGTCCAGTCGGCATAGTCCGGGAACCAAAACGGTGCTGGGGCAATCGGTCGCATTTGATGGAAGCGGTCCGACTGAGGGGGAGCGAGTATTGCAAATCTTAGCCGGCCATCCCTCAACCGCTCGGCATCTGGCCAAGAAGCTCTGTGAGTATTTCGTCAGTGAAGCCCCATCTTCAGCGCTGATCACCGAAGTGGCATCAGTATTTAGCGATTCAGGAGGCGATATACGCAAAGTGCTGATCGCCATTGTCACATCTCCAGATTTCAATAATGTGGCCAACTATCGGAGCCTGGTGAAAACGCCTCTGGAATATGTGGTGGGGCTCTATCGCAATCTGGGGGTCTGGTCATCTCAAGAGCCTATTCGCCGGCGATTGACGGTCGCCGGGCAGGGGTTATTCGAGATGCCGCCTCCGACCGGATACAAGGAAAAGTCCGACCATTGGCTGAATACACACGTGCTGTTTCACGAAACGGCCATGGCCTACGAGGCGACGATCCCCGGATTTGGCTCGACCGTCCGGTTTGGATCGGATACGAGCGCTGGGCAGACCCGTCTGTGGCTCAGGAATCTTGGGTTGAGGACCGAATCGGAGGTCTTGGGATTTCTCCTGAATCTCACAACAGACCGAGTGGCGACAGCGACGGAGTATCAGATCTATCTGACCACACTGCGAAGCGGCGGGGGGACCTTCAATCTGGACAATTCCGGCACAGAAGCGGCGCTAGACCGGACGTTGGCGAGCATGCTCACGAATCCGCGCTATCTCTATCAATAGTTGGACGATCATTGAGAGGGACTATCATGGACCACTGTCATTGCTGCTCATCGGCGTTTCAACAGGTGTCGCGCCGGACTGTGTTGAAACGGGCCATGGGGCTGGCCGCCACAGCGTTGGCCGCCAACATGTTTCCTTTGGAGATGCTGTTCCAGAGCCGGGCGCAGGCTGCGAGCAATGCAGGCAAAACGCTGGTGGTCGTCTTTCAACGTGGCGGCAACGACGGTCTAAATACGATCGTGCCCTATTCGGATCCCCAGTACTATGTCATGCGGCCTCGCTCGACCAATGGCGGCATCGGCATTCTGCCGCCAGGCTCAGGCGATGGATCGGGCCTTGATCTGACAGGGTCGGGCTTTGCGATGCATCCGTCTCTTCTTCCTTTGCACGGGCTCTACACCAGCAATCGTTTGGCAGTCCTCCCGGCTGCGGGGTTTGCTGGAAGTACCCAGTCGCATTTTACGGACCAGGACACGATCGAGCATGGCTTTCCCGAACAGCGGGACGGATGGTTGAATCGGTATCTGGCTGCAGTGCCGGCCGCTGGATCGTCCACCCTGCGAGCAGCCGCGATTGGCGATGATGTTGCCAAGTCTCTGCGCGGGACGGTGCTAGTCCCTTCGATGACCGATGTAGCATCGTTCAGTTTTGCTAGGCTTGGGTCCTCCAAGGCTGCGTTGGAAGCCAATCTACGCGCCATGTATGCCCAAGATCCGGCTTCGAGTACCACGAATCCAGCCCGATCGTCAGTGCATGCACTGGGGCCCGAACTCTTTAACCGGGTCGCCGCCATTGAGGGAATTGGTGCCGCCTCTCCACAAAACGGCGCGGCCTACCCCAACAGCACGTTCGGGCGGGAAATGCGGGATCTTGCCCATATCATTCGTTCGGGGCTTGGGCTCGAGGTGGCGACCGTGGATATCGGCGGGTGGGATACGCATGACGATCAAGGGGCGGGTGGCGCGGCAGCCAATCGTCAAGCCGGGCGACTTGCTGATTTTTCCGGAGGTATTCGCGCCTTTGTCGACGATCTGGGGCCGCTTATGAATAATGTGGTTGTGATGACCTGTACCGAATTCGGTCGCACGGTCAGGCAAAATGCGAGCGGGGGAACAGACCATGGAAAGGCTTCGGCGTGGTTCCTGGTCGGTGGATCTGTGAAGGGTGGGGTTTACAAAGGTGTTGCAGGTTGGCCCAGCTCATTAACGGAGGCCAACCTCGATGAAGGGCGGTACATCAGACCGACGGTCGAGTTCAGGGACATTTTTGCTGATGTGCTGGTCAAGCATTTTGGCGCCAGCACCGCGGAGCTCGGTGCTGTCTTGCCGGGCCATGTCCATACGCCCGTCGAGCTGTTTGTTTAGTGGCGGCGATCAGAAGGTGATTCCGTGGGCGGTTGTCGTTGTCTTCATAGAGACTGGTTCATGCTGTCAGTCGTCGAGCTGACGGGTGCTCGCATCCCGTAGCCTCCGCTAGCCCCTCTTTCGAACTAACCTTTCTGCACTCTAACCAAACCCCGCTTTCCAGGGTACAGTTCTTTCTAGCTGCACGAAGATATTTGAATCGTGTTCGCTATGGGGGGCTGAATAATGCGTATTCTTGAGTTGCTTGGTAGCGTGGGGCTGGGGACGATAGCAGCCTATGCCATAACGCGGTTCGCTGACTTCGATTGGCATCGCGCCCTGGTGTGGATCGGTGGTAGTCGTTCTCGTATAGCGTTGAAGAAAAGTTGGAAAGCCGACTATGTCAGTGACACGACGCCGGCCTATTTTCACTATGTGCGGAGACGCTATCGGTATGAGGTTCATTGCCCTATTCGATATTGCATCAATGGGCAGATCCGAGAGGGCATTGCGGTCGATATGACAAGGGAGGGGTGGCGCCTCAAGGGACAGGAAACATTGGCTCCAGGAATGATGCTGAGCCTTGACGTCACGTTGCCCGGTGCGGCCTCGTCACTACCGATAGCTCGTGCGGTTGTGCGGTGGGTGGAGGGGAGAGAGTGCGGGGTCAAGCTCGAACAGATAGAGCCGGAGCCTGCAGCCCAACTGAGTCGGTTTTTCAGTACACTCTCGCAGGGTGTGAACGTACGGTCAAAAGTGGCTTAGTCTGGATGGCTCAGCAGTTGTCAGAAACTGTCTTTGGCGCATCGAAACCCGGTTCCGCTCGGGCGGCTGTCCATAATTCCCCAGTCTCGATCACTGGTCCGTAAGCTGATCGCCGGTTTCAGCCAGGATCCGCCTCGCATGGACTTAATGGCGCCTCGCTC